>NZ_JBVVPO010000001.1:123446-175349 GCF_055811795.1 Bradyrhizobium sp. MI1.7 | reverse complement strand
GGGGGGGGGGGGCCTAACGGGTAACGGTTGCCCCCCGCGCGGGCCCCCCCCCCCCCGCGCCCGGGGCCCCCCCCCCGGGGGGGGGGGGGGCGGGGGGCCCCCGTCACCTTCGCCGACCGCGACGCGAAAGCGCGACTCTTTGGCCACGGGAAAGGAAAACGAAAACGTGGAAAGGGTATCGCTGCAACGAAACGGTGGCGGCCGGCCGCATGATTGATCAAGTCCCGGCAGACAGAGCGCCGGACATGATCCCAGGTGATGACCCCATGGACTCGCATCCCCATATTCCAGCGCCAGTCACAACGTGGCTAGAACGATGGCGTCTGGTTCCGGACGGGGCACTGCTGACCACCCATTCCAGCTGGGTCCTGCCGGTCCGACATGAGGGCCGGCCTGCAATGCTCAAGGTTGCCCGTATTCCCGATGAGGGGGCGGGCTATCGCCTTCTGACCTGGTGGGACGGTCAGGGCGCTGCGAAGGTCTTTGCCTCGACTGCAGACGCGCTGCTGATGGAACGGGCCTCGGGAGCCGGTGATCTCGCGCAGATGGCTTGGTCGGGCCGGGACGAGGAGGCATGCCGGATCCTCTGCGACACGGCGGCGCGGCTGCACGCGACGCGGTCTGGCCCGCTTCCCGACCTGCACCCGCTGGAAGACTGGTTTCAGCCGCTCTTCCAGCTCGCCCCGGACCACGCGGCACTCGAGCCCGCCGCCGACATCGCCCGCCAACTCCTGTCCGCGCCACACGCCATCGGTCCGCTGCACGGCGACCTGCACCACGAGAATGTGCTCGACTTCGGTGAGCGGGGATGGCTGGCGATCGACCCGCATGGGCTCGTCGGCGAACGAACATTCGACTATGCCAACATCTTCACGAACCCCGACCTCAGCGATCCCGGCCGTCCGCTTGCGACCCTGCCGGGTCGACTGGAGGCCCGGCTGGATATCGTGGTCGCCGTGACGGGACTTCAGCCCGAGCGGCTGCTTCGCTGGATCGTTGCGTGGACGGGGTTGTCGGCAGCCTGGTTCATTGGCGACGGCGACGAGCAGGGCGCCGCCATCGACCTGACCATCAATACAATAGCTCGCCGCCTGCTCGACTAGCCTCGGCGCGCGAGTGCTCGCTCATGACGCGCACCCGCGCGAGCGGCCGCGCCAGGACGCAAACTTCACAGACGAATGACAGCAGTGTGAAATTCTCCATCGCTGCCGCGCTGTTTCATCTGCGCTCAGTTTCAGCATGATGTGATCTCGCTTTAAGCGTGTATTGGCGTAGACTATCGCGCAGGGGCTGGCTCGCGTCCAATATCGGTTGCTCGAAGCTCCCGACCGTCGATCTACGACCAGCAGGGAGCAAATCATGGCCTGGCCTACGCTTGCCGAACTCGTCTCGAACTTCGCGCCGATCCTTCATCTCGACAAGGACGAGGTCAATCTGCCCTCGTCGACCGACTGGTACATCGGCCAGGTCGGCTATCAGGCCGCCGGCGGCATCTATTCCGGTCCCGGTCAGTGGAATTGGGGGACGGCCGAGCAGAGCAGCCCCGACGACTATCTGGTCGCGCCGCAGGCCATATGGGCCTCGCTGATGAAGGGCTATATCCCCACCGCCACCAGCTATGTTCACGTCCTGCCGGTCGACGACCGCACCGACATGGTCGATCTCCAGTACTGGTTGTTCTATCCCTATAACGGACAGGAGACCTTCGAGGTCACCGGTTGGACCGGCAGTACCGGTCAGGCGCTGATGCCGCTCTCGATCCATTGGGGCGACTGGGAATGCGTCACGGTGCGCGTCAATATCGACCAGCAGGTCGTCGGCGTATTCTTCTCGCAGCATTCGGGCGGACAATGGTGCTCGCCGAACGACGGCTTCCTGTCGCTGAGCGGTACGCACCCGAACGTCTATGTCGCGAGCGGGTCGCATGCCAACTATCCGGCCGCGAGCAACAGCACCTATGAGATCGGCGGCGTCGATGTGTGGGACGTGCGCTTCGCGGTGGCCGACTACGCGCGCGGCGGCGGTCCGACCGTCAATCTGTCCGCGCCCAATCCGCCGGTCGTGATCCAGAACGATGCGCAGGCGATCCTTCCCACGCCCGTCACCTCGCCACCCTGGCTCGCCTTCAGGGGACGCTGGGGACAGCCGATCGAGCCCACGCTGACCGACGCGGGGATAGGCTCATTGGTCGCCGCCGCCGCCAGCGGCATGCAACTGAACGTGCTGGTCGAGGACGCCGTGCAGTACGTGGCAGGCTCGACCACGCTGCAGGCCTGGCTTTCGGAAGTGATCCTGCCGATCGCGAAGGGCGATCTGACCGGCCCAACGGGACCATCGCAGAAGGGCTCCTGGGCTGTGACGCCGACGTTCCTGCCCTTCGGCACCGACACGCCGATCGCTTCGAGCGTCAGTCTCGTTCCGGTGGCGCTGGCGACGATGCCGGGATCGCAAATCCTCTGCATCGGAATGGGAAATCCCTTGCCGCCAGCGATGCGTGCGTGGAGCCTCAATCAGGGCAAATGGTCCAGTGCGAAGTCGCCTACCATGAGCCCGTTCGGCGGACTGGCCGCCTGCGCGACGCCCTCGGGCGGACTGGCGCTGCTCGGTCTGGGCAAGACCAGCCTTCTCGCCTTCATCTCCCCAGAGGGATCCGGAGGGCCGTGGAGCGCAGCGGGGCTCTGGCCCGCACCGCCGGCCACGACCGGGGCCAGCATCGGCCAGTTCAACGGCGCCTGGTATATTGCCTGGGGCGGCGCCGACGGAAGCATCCAGTATCTCAGCACGACCGACTGGGTGCACTTCGGGTCTCCGCAGCGCGTGATGCTCCCCAGCGTCGACGGCCCGGTGCCTGCGACGATCGCAGGCGGTGCATTGGTGGCGCCCGCGGTGGAGAGCTGCGGGGGCGCGCTGGTGATCGTGGCGCCAATTGCGGGTCTCGAAAAGGGGATGCCGATGGTGCTCGGCGCCTATGTGTCGTCCGACGGATCGAACTGGACCGGCCCCAATCTGCTGCCGAGCATGTCGCTCTGTTCGGACACCAGCGGCGCGCTCGCCGGGGGGCCGAACGGGACGCTCTATTGCTTCTATGCCGACAGCAACAAGAAGGTGCGCTACGCGGTCACCAGCGATGGCGCGGACTGGAGCGATTCAGGCACCATCGCCGGCGCGTTCACCTCGCGGACGCCCAGCGTGGTCCCTTGGCAGGGCGGCTTTCTTGTCGTGCATCCCGGCAAGTCGTCACCAACGGTGTACTGGAACAGCGCGACCTTCGAGTAAAGCGCGGCGGGATCACTGCACGGCCCCCCGGCGCAAACGCGGGATGTAGACGGCGCTGTCCCATGATACGCCGACTACATCGTCGCCTCCGGAGCCCGCCTTCATGCCCGCTGCAACCGCCCCCAACCAACAGCCCGCGACCGCAACCGAGACCGACCCCGAAGCGCTCGGCTGGATGCGCGGCTTCCCGCCATCTCCCGACCGCACCATCACCTTCCAGAACGGCTCGTTCCGCAATTTCCCCGAATTGCGCTGGGCCTGGAGCAACGTCCGCCAGCTGGTGCCGACCGTGAATGTCTGGCGCGGGGCAGGGCCCGCGTCCGTGTTGCCGCGGGAAGACCACGACATCGGCGCGGTCGCCTCGACCACCCTGGACGGCCGGCCCATGACGTTCGCGAAGGTGCTGGAGGAGACTTATACCGACGGCATCGCGGTGCTGCATCGGGGCAAGCTGATCTATGAGCGCTATTTCGGCGCGCTGAAGCCGCACAAGCCGCATATCGCGATGTCGGTGACGAAGTCGTTCACGGGCGTGCTGGCCGGCATTCTGGTCACCGAGGGCAAGGTCGATCCGCAGGCACAGGTCACGGATTATGTGCCGGAGCTGAAGGCCAGCGCGTTCGGCGACGCCCGCGTGCACGAGGTCATGGATATGACCACGGGTCTCGAATACACCGAAGTCTACACCGACAAGAACTCCCACGTGTGGGGCTTGCGGCGTGCCAACGGTATGGCGCCGATTCCGCCTGATTATAGCGGCCCGACCAATATCTTCGATTTCCTCGTCGCGCAGAAGAAGCAGGGCGAGCACGGCAAGGCCTTTGCCTACAAGACCGTCAACACCGACGTGCTCGCCTGGATCTGCCGGCGCGCCAGCGGCATGACATTGTCCGAGCTTCTCTCCGAGCGCATCTGGACGCCGATGGGCGCGGAGGAGGACGCGCATTATCACGTCGATCGCATTGGCACCGAGAGCGGCGGTGGCGGCCTCTCGACCACGTTGCGCGATCTCGCCCGCTTCGGCGAGACCATGCGCAATCATGGCCGCTTCAACGGCCGCCAGATCGTGCCTTCGTCTGTCGTCGAGGACATCGCGCGCGGCGGCGATCCCGAGAAGTTCAAGCCGGCCGACTACACCACGCTGCCCGGCGCGTCCTATCGCAATCAATGGTGGGTCACGCACAACGCCCACGGCGCCTATATGGCGCGCGGCGTTCACGGCCAGGGCATCTACGTCGATCCCAAGGCCGAGATGGTGATCGCGCGCTACGCATCGCACCCCGTCGCGGGCAACGCCGCCAATGACCCCGTGACGCTGCCGGCCTATATGGCGCTGGCGAAGGAGCTGATGGCCGGCGGGTAGGGCGTGGCGGGGGCTGATGGCGTAGGGTGGATTAGCCGAAGGCGTAATCCACCACCTTTCATCGAGCCGCGTTGAAGATGGCGGATCACGCTTCGCTAATCCGCCCTACGGGGCCGACGAATTCGCGACAACTTCCAAACCGCAAGATCGGTCGAGCAAATGATCGCCGTCAGCGGCTATCTGGAGCCGCCACGGAGGAGGGACGATGAAGGCGGCGCTGCAGAACTATCAGGACCGGATGCGGCGGGTGCTGGACCATATCGACCGGCATCTCGACAGCGATCTGGACCTGGAAACGCTGAGCAGCGTTGCGGCCTTCTCGAAATTTCATTTCCACCGGCAGTTTACGGCGACCTTCGGGTTGTCAGTGCATCGCTATGTCCAGCTGGCCCGTATGAAGCGCGCTTCCTACATGCTGGCCTACAGTGACGCCCTTGGTGTCACTGACATCGCGATGGACGCCGGTTACGACGCACCGGACGCCTTTGCTCGCGCCTTTCGGCAGCGGTTCGGGCAATCGCCGTCGTCGTTCCGCAACTCTCCCGACTGGGAGCCGTGGCTTGTGGCCTTCGGGCCTCTCGACAACGCGAGGAGCAAGCTCATGAAGACTTTTACCACTGACGACGTGACGATACGCGATGTGCCCTCCACGAGGGTGGCGATCATGGAGCATCGGGGCGACCCGGCGACGCTCGGCGACACCATCCGGCGGTTCATCGCGTGGCGAAAGAAAGCCGGCCTGCACCCCAGGACAAGTCCGACCTTCAATGTCTGGCGGTCCGAACGCCGTCCTTCCTCGCCCGCCACTTACAGCACGGACCTCTGTGTCGGGACCGACCAGCCGATCGAGGCGAACGGCGAAGAGATCAAGGCCGGCGAGATCCCCGGCGGACGCTGCGCGGTGCTGCGGGTCGTCGGCTACACCGACAATCTGGAGCCCGCCGCGCTCTACCTTTATCGCGACTGGCTTCCGGCGAGCGGCGAGGAAGCACGCGACTTCCCGATCTATTGCCAGCGGCTGAGCTTCTTCCCGGAGGTGCCGGAGCATGAGACGGTTGCGGACGTGTTCCTGCCGCTGAAATAGCGCCCTCCGACGGCGGACGAACTGGCATCAATCAATATCGCGCGCTCCACACGGCGGCATGGTCTCACTAATATAAGAGTTGACTTATATTAGTGAGGGGCGATACTCGCCATTGCGCGAAACGATACGGAGGGATGCAATGGAAATCGACGTCGCCAGGGTCTTGGGTCTTGTCACGCGTTCGGTGAAGAATTTCGAGAAGGATGGAAAAGCAGCCAGCACGGTGACGCTGACGCGGCTTTACGAGACCAGCGTCGACGATCTCTGGGACGCAGTGACCAGCCGGCAACGCATTCCGCGCTGGTTCCTGCCGGTCGAGGGAGACCTCCAGCTGGGCGGAAGGTACCAGCTGAAGGGGAACGCGGGCGGCACCATCACGGCATGTGCGCCGCCGACGCATTTTGCAGCGACGTGGGAATTCGGCGGCGGGATGAGCTGGATCGACGTCAAGCTGGCAGCAGAACGAGCTCAGGCGCGTCTGACGCTGGAGCACACCGCAATCATCGAGGACCATTGGAATCAGTTCGGTCCTGGTGCGGTGGGTATCGGTTGGGATCTCGCCATCGCGGGATTGGAGCGATATGTTGCGACCGGCGCATCGGTCGACCACGAGACGGCCGAGGCTTGGATGGGCTCTCCTGCCGGCAAGGAATTCATGACGACAAGCGGTGAATATTGGTGCGCGGCGCATGTCGCAAGCGGGGTCGATCCTGACACGGCGAAGCAGCGCTCCGACCGCACCATCGCCTTCTACCGCGGCGAGATGCCGCCTGACGTCGCACATCCGGGCACAGGAAGCTGATGCACGTCTTCGAGGTCCTCGCCGATCCCGTGCGCCGTCGCATCCTAGAGCTGCTCGCTCCGGGGGAGATGGCGTCCGGTGAGGTCGTTGAAGCGATCGGGGCCGAGTTCGGGATCACGCAGGCGGCCGTGTCGCAGCATCTCAAGGTGCTGCGCGAGAGCGGCTTTGCGACGGTTCGGGCGGAGGCGCAAAGACGGCTCTATTCGGTCGACGTTGCGGGGCTTCGGTCGGTGGATGCGTGGATCGGTCAGTTCAGGAATTTCTGGGAGCCGAAGCTGGACGCACTGGCGACGGAGATCGCGCGCGGCAAACGGGAGCGTCGTCACGCGCCGATGACCAAACGGAGCGGGAAGAGGGCGTGAGCTCCATAATGTAGGATGGGTTTCGCTTCGCTCTATCCATCCTGCGCGCTCATCTCCCCAGCGCGCCATCCGCGCTTTCGATATCAGCGCATTTTCGTCCCGCGCGTTCGCTTGTCATCAACGTGGACGCGCGTTTTGCCGGCAGCGACCGGGCGGCCCTTCACGTGATCGATGAAGGCTCTCAGTTTCGGCATCGTTTGATGGCGGCTCGGATAGTAGAGAAACACGCCCGGCGCCATTGGCGCGAAAGACTTCAGGACCTGTACGAGCTTTCCCGTCTTCACCAGGCTGGTGGCGATCGGCGCGGGCACTTGAGCAAGTCCCATGCCTTCCACGGCGGCGCCAAGCATGGTGGGAAAGTCGTGGGCAATCAGCGGCCCCGAGACGATCGCTTCGACTGTCTTGTTGCCATCGACAAGAGACCAGGGCGCGATCGATCCGTTGCTGCGGCGAATGCGCAGGCATGCGTGCTGACGCAGGTCGTCGATACGCTCGGGCCGCCCGTGCCGGCGTAGATAGTCGGGGCTGCCGACGACCATGAACGGGAACGGGGGCGTCAGCCGCACCGCGACCATGTCGGTGGCGATGAACTGGCCCATCCGGACGCCGGCATCAAACCCCTTGGCCGCGAGGTCGACCAATTCCTCGCCTGCGGCGATCTCCACCTCGACCTCGGGATAGGCCTGGCAGAAGGATGCGATCAGCGGCTCCAGCAGGATCGGTACCACCGCGCGCGGCACGGTGAGGCGCAACAGTCCAGTCGGTCGCTGCCCAAGATCGCGCGCAACCTCGCTTGCCGCGACGAGCTCCTCGAAAGCGGGCTTTGCGCGCGAGAGGAACCGCGCGCCGGCCTCGGTCAGGCCGACACTGCGTGTCGTGCGAATGAACAAAGCTGCGCCGACACGCGCCTCGAGCGCACGGACCGCCTGGCTGATGGCCGATGGCGTGACCCCGAGCTCCGCGGCTGCCCGGCGGAAACTGCGGTACTGGGCGACACGCAGGAACGCTTCCACGCCATCGAGCGCGCCTTGTCTGACTGTGAAGTTCTGCTTCATAGCCCATCAACATTATCCCGAATAGTCGCTCGCGCCAATCGATCGTATGTCTCGCTCGCAGATCGGAAGCATCGCTGATGGCGGACATCTGCGACGTCAGCGCGATCTCAGAGAACAAAGGAGACCGCCGTGCTCCGGGAAACGAAACCGATGAAAGTCATCCGTAAATTTGTCGTCATGCTCACCCTAACCCTGATGGGAGCGACTTCCATGACCGATCCATCCGTTGCCCAAACACAAGCCATCTCGCAAGCCATGTCGCCCACAACCACCGGGGTGATGGTCATCCTGACCGTGAAGGCGGGCGTCACGCGCGAGCAGGTCATGGCCGTCATGCCGGCTGAAATCCAGCAGACGGTGCAGCTCTATCTCAATGGGAAAATTCGCGAGTGGTATTCGCGTGGCGATGGGCGCGGAGCGATCTTCCTCGTCGATGCCGGGGATGTCGCCGGGGCGCAGGCGATCATGGGGGATCTCCCATTGGCCAGGCAAGATCTGATGGACCACGAGTACATCGCAATCGGTCCGCTTTTGCCGCTCCGCTTGCTCATGGCCAATCCCGAGCGTCGGCAATAAGGGCGAGACCGGGATGGAGGACGGCCGATGACCACTGATGCTGCTCCCGCTGCGATCGTCGCGCCGCTTCGGGCCTGGCATGGCCTGCTTTGGCCCGTCCCATTCACGGCAGTATGGACCTGGTTGATCCATGCGCTAGTCGCGATCTGATTGGAGGCCAAAATGACGACAGAAACGCTCTTCCGGATACATCTTGTCCTCGGTTATGTCGCGTGGCTGCTCTGCTTCGGCACGTATGTCTGGCCCTGGCTCAGGTCGATGGACGGGCGCGACGCGCATCGTGCCATCGCCACTCTGCACAGCTTCCGCTTCTTCGGGCTCGTCTTCATCCTTCCTGGCATCGTGAGCCCGGACCTGCCGGCTGGCTTCGCGGTGTTCGCCGCCTGGGGCGACTTCGCGACCGGGGTGCTGGCCATGCTGGCGCTTCTCACGGTGAGGATACGCGCTCTCTTCTGGCTGTTCGTCGTCGCCTTCAATCTCGCTGGCACGGTCGACCTCGTCGTCGACTACTATGACGCCATCCAGGTCGGCCTTCCCGCGCATGCGGAGTGGCTTGGCTCAACCTACGCGATCCCGATCATCTACGTGCCGCTGCTGATGATCACGCACGTCACTGCATTCTATTTTCTGGCACGCCCTCGGCTCAGCGCCGATGCCGCGGCACTGGCCGGCGCGGGCTGAGACGAACCGCTAAAGTAGTAGTACGCTCCGACAGAGGTCTCGCCCTTCTTACCAATCGGCGGCTGCCTCGAGCAGCCGTTGGCGCATGAGGGCAACGCGCGGCCGTTTGCGTTCCGGTCGGCGTATGAACGGTGAGGATTGAGCCGATCAGGTCACGCAACGGCCGGGCTGCAGAAGCCTTGCGACTTCCGTGAGCGCGCTGACCACGGGCTCGCAGGCAAGTGTCGGCTTACGGCTCTGATTTCGCAGCAGCGTCGGCGGCTTGGTGGTGCGGGCCTGCGCAGATGGAATACGCAGCAAGACCGAGGTATCGGCGAGATCGTTCAAGCGCAGCGAAACCGTTTTCGTCGGAACTGCGAAAGGCTTGCGGTCGGCAAGATGATCTGCCTTGCCGGCGCGATTGACGATGTGGCTTGGCTGTTCGGAGACCGCCTGCCAGCGGTTTACGAGGTCGTGACCTGAAGCGTACTGCACGGCACCGAGCGTCAAGGCGGTCGCGACAGCGCCTAGAAGAGCTTTGCGAATCTGTGACATGGCTTCGCTCCTCGCCCCACGGCGATTGTCGTTCCCTACGCAGCGCCCCCTCGGCCCATCGCTTCCTGTGGTCGCTTTCTAATGGCCGGCGGTTTCACCATTCCTTCGTGAACGCCGGAAAATGGTTTCATCCCGGCAGGTTTTGTTTCGTCGCATTGAGGGAGGTCCTGGTTCCCGCGTGGGCACAGCGGTTACGTCCGGGCTAGGTCACAAGCCGACATCTGAGCAAAGACCACAAAGCGTCCGCCAGGGGCCCACAAGCGGAAATGAACGCTGCTCAAGAACAGAATTGCCGATGGGGAGGTCGAAGGCTCAGAACGTTGCAACGCATCGGCGTCGTTGGGGTGGGTGACACCGATCTCATCTCTGTCTGATTTGCCGCTCCAAGCGCAGCGTATGCTCACGCAGGGAATCGTAAATCGGCGCATTACCCAGCAGCATGGGCAGCAGCATCGCCATGAAGCAAGCTCCCAGCATCGGCAGCAGCATCGTCACGTTACCGGTCATTTCAGCGACGAGAACGATGCCGGTCACCGGCGCGCGCACAACGCCGGTGAAGAGAGCGGCCATGCCCACCAAAGCAAATGCTTCCGGCTGGATAGAGAGCGCCGGGAATGCAAGACGGCAAGCCGCCCCGAACAGCAACCCAGACTGGGCTCCCAGCACGAGCAAGGGTGCGAACAGGCCGCCGGGCGTGCCGGCAGCGTATGAGAGAGCGCCGAGTCCGAATCGGATCAGGAACGCGCCCCCCAGGATCCCCACACTCTCGTGGCCGATCAGCGCCCGCTGCGTGATCTGATCTCCGCCACCGACCAGTTCGGGCGCGAACCAGGCCAACATGCCGACGCTTGCGCCAATCAATCCGGCGCGGAGCTCGATCGGTAGTCCTCCAAATCGGTCGCGAAACGCGATGGTCGCGAGCAGGGTACGATTGTATGCGACGGCCAGCAGGCCCGCGATACCACCGAGAGCAAGGAAGAGCGGGGCGGACTCAGCGCTGGGATAGCTCAGCGGCGCGACCTGGAAGTCGGGCGCGTCGCCGAGAAGCAGCCTTGCGACCGGGATCGCCGTCGCCAGCGCTGCAAGGGCGGCGACGGCAACACGGTGTTCGAACCTCTGCACCAGTTCCTCCAGCACGAACACGAGCCCGGCAATCGGCGCATTGAAGGCCGTTGCAAGGCCGGCGCCGGCGCCGGCCGCCAGAAGCACTCGCGAGTCCGCCCAACACAACCGGCAGACGCGCGCAGCGAAAACCGCGATACCGGCGCCCATCTGGACGGTCGGCCCCTCACGGCCCAGCGCCAGCCCGGAGCCGATCGCCAGTATTCCGCCGAAGAATTTCACTGGCACCAGGCGAAACGGAGCCGGCGGGATCTCTTCGCGCAGAACAGCTTCGACATGCGGAATGCCGCTGCCCGAAGCGTGTGGCGAGAATTGCCGTACCATCCACGCGGCAACCAGGGTCGCGACACCGCACGCGCCGACGACAGTCAAGAACCCCCAGATTGCGTGGCCATGGGCCCAGGCGATCATCGCATCGCGCAGACGATCGGCATGCGCGAGCAAAAGCCGGAAGATCGCCCCAACACATCCAGTCGCCGCTCCTATGATGAGAGCCATCGCCGCGAGCCCCAACAGGCTGCGACGTTCGTCTGCGACTTGCCGGTCGTCGTCAGGGTTATGGTCCACGGCTGGTCGATGATCCCGAGGCCTTCGCAAGGGCTAATCTTTGCCAAAATCACTGGCGAATGTCCCGGAAAAGAATGCTTCCAACTTGACCGAACAACTGCCTCTCCGAGGGACCTCACCGCACGTCCCAACGAAAAGGTGCGCCGAACCAAGGCCCCGCTTTGGGTCACAGGCTGACTTCGACAACCTGCTTGACCTGGTTCGCTTATCTCCTGAAAGCAGACATTGCAGCCCTCTGAGCAGAGGTCAGCCACGGGCCAAAAACAGACAACTGAAACAGCCGCGACCTGATCAGCCGCAGATGCGCACGCGGCGCTCGCGCCAGCCATGCCCGTCCCAGAAGCGCTGGGTTATCCAGTGGCAGGGCGGGATCGGCTCTCCAACCGGGGCATCGACATAGCCCGACCAGTACGGATAGCCGCCGGGTCCGGGATAAGTGCGCGGATACGGATTGCCGCCGGGGCCGTAATCATAGCGCGGACCAGCATAAGCGGGCGAGGCTGCTGAAACGACCAAAGTCGCGACGGCAGCGAGAGCCAACAACGTCTTCCTCATGGTGATACCTTTCCAACGCTGCGAAGGCTGCAAGACGATCGCCGAGCAATGCAGCGTCAGCGTCGACAAGCTGAAATGTCAAGGAGAGTGATCTCAGCAAGGCTATTGTCTGGCGACCTCCTCGGATGTCGCCTTCGGGTCAAAATGCGAAGAACACAGAGTGAGCAAAGTCAGTCCGCTCTACCCCACCAAGCGGACCTCAATGAAAGGTGTCGTCACTTCGCTGATGGGCCAAAAGGCGACGTTGGCTCCCGCCGGGCAAGCACTCGATGCGCGACGGCGAGCCGCTCGTGAAAGCCGACCCGCCGTATGCCGCTTGATGCAGCCCGTCAGCCAATGGCTTCACGGGACGTCGCGATATTACCCACCGCTCCCCTTGATATTCGGCAGGTTTTTCATGTCGAGCATCGGGACCGGGTTTTCCGGGCGCTGCAGATCCGGTCTCCAATCGTTCGAGGCTCCGCCCGGCTTACGCTTGATGCTTGGATAGTCGGCAATCGATTTGTTGAACTCCATCACGACGGGGAAGATTAGTGCCAAGACCCAGCCGTTGTCCTGTCCGGTGTACTTGCCCGGCGACTGCAATGGCATACGTGCCGACATCGCGCCGTTGAAAACCATGTCGTATTTCTCGAATGGGTCCATCGTCAGATTGTAGACCGAGCCAATCGCGCCGAGATTTTGCTCCGGACCGAGCCAAGTGTCCTTGGCCGTCCAGAGATACTTCCACGCGATGCTGAGATCGGGGTTGGTTGGATCACCGCCGACATCCGCCCGCGCTCCCATGAAGCTTTCGCCGTCGATGTAAATCCACGACCTTCGTGCCGAGTGCTTCGCGCGGCCGAGGATGTACTCGCTGTTGTCGATGCTGTCGAAGTAGATTGGCCTGCCATTATCGTCGGTCCATGCGCCGTGCGGCGGCGGGCTCAGGCCGACCATCTTGGCGAGCGTTGCCCAGCAGTCGATATGGGACATCATTTCATGGTAATTTGCACCGGCGGGAATGTGTTCGGGCCACCACATTAACCCGGGTACGCGCCAGCCTCCTTCAAATGCTGAACCCTTTTCGCCGCGGAAAGGCGTGGTGCCCGCATCAGGATAAGCATCCTGCCACGCCCCGTTGTCTGCCGTTACGATCACAATCGTATTCGGCGCTTCGGCACGGATCGCGTCCATGACCCGGCCGATGTCGTCATCGAGTTCTATCACCGAGTCCGAGTAATCGCCCAACCGCGACTTCCCGGCGAATTTTGATGATGCGTTGGTCGGGTTGTGCATCTTCATGAAATTGACGTCCATGAAGAATGGCTTGGCGTCCTTGGCGTGCTTCTTGATGTAATCGATTGCGTAATCAGCCTGCCGGACGTCAAAGTTGGCGAGGTAATCGTACGTAATGTACTCGCCTCTCTTCGCCGGTTGTCCAGCAACTCCCTCCCACTCGTACATGTTTACGACATCAAAATAGGCTTTCGCGATCTCTGGGTTGTACGAGGGAAACCATGGATGAAACCACTTGGACGTATCGGCATAGGTGTAGACGCCCGGATAGTATGCGGCGAACGCCTTCATCTCGTCGAACCCGTGCTCGATCGGATAGGACTCCGGCTTATCACCGAGATGCCATTTGCCAGAAAAGTAGGTGGAGTAGCCGTTCTTTTGAAAAAATTCGGCTATGGTCGGCGTCTCCTTTTTGAGCGCATTCTCATCGCCGGGAGCGACCACGATGGAGAGAGCCGAACGGATCGGAATACGTCCGGTTATAAACGAGGCGCGGCCTGCCGTGCAGCTTGCTTGCCCGTACCAGTTCGTGAACGTCGCGCCTTCCTTAGCGATCCGGTCGATGTTTGGTGTTGGATGGCCGAGCGCGGCGCCACCCCCGCTATAGGCGCCGAAATCGTTCCATCCAGTGTCATCCGTCATTAGCATGACGACATTTGGCCGCTTCTGCTGCTGTGCGGTCGCTTGAGGTACCGCAACCAACATCGCGCCGAACAGTGCGAACATGCCGTGCGCAACACTCTTTCGGATACTCATGACTGCTTCCTCCGATTTCAAAGGTCGGTCACTTGTGCCAAACGAATGGATATGTCGCAGTCGTGCTTTTTAGCTCTGCGCCACAGCGTGTTCAATGTGCGATTGTTTGATTTAGATCAAGACACCGATTGTGACGGGTCTATGCCGCTTGCTAGGCGTCGCTCCACGATGTCCGCTGCGGGTCAAAAAGCGACGGTTTGGCGATGTCCGCGCTACTTCCGCTTTACCCCCGAAAACCGACATTCATCGTGAGGGGCGGCATGTCTCAAAGGGGCCAATCGCAGACATTCTGCCTGCTCATTCGAACACTTCGTCGGCGGTCAGGAGAGAGTCTCGACCAGCCGCCAAACCAAGCGCCTTGGCCGCTTTAAGGTTTACAACCAGCTCGAACTTGGTTGGCTGCTGTATCGGCAACTCGGCCGGCGTTGCGCCTTTGAGTATTCGGTCCAGATAGATAGCGGTCGCGCGTGACAGGTCAGGCAGGTTGACTCCGTAAGAGACAAGGCCACCGAGCTCCACGCCCTCTCTGGCGGCGTAGATCGTCGGGAGGCGGTTCTTCTCGGCAAAGGGTACAATCCGAGAGTACTGGCTGTACAGCATCGGACTAGGAAACACGACGAGACCATCCGCTCGCGCTTTGGCCAACTCCGCAAACGCGCTTTCGAGATCGGCGGGGCTATCCGCCGGCACAAGTTGAAGGCTTGCTCCGAGAGATCGGGCGGCGCTCTCAATCTCGTTCAGCATCCCCTTCATTGTGCGCTCACCGTATGCGCGAGGGTGCCACAAAACGACAACGTGAGAGAGACCGGGAACGATCTCCTTAAGCAGTTGAAGCCGTTTGGACACCAACTCCGGGCCGAGAAATGCCGTCCCGGTGACATTGCCGCCCGGCCGCGCCAGGCTGGAAGCGAGTTCGTCGTCGACGGGATCTGCCATGCCTATGCCGACAATCGGAATGGTGGAAGTCGCTTTCTTGGCTGCGCGGACGGCCGGGGTAGCCAAAGCAACAATTGCGTCGACGCGGTGCGTCACGAATTCCTGCGCGTACTCGTTGAGCTTGTCCTCATCGCCGTCTGCGAATTTACGGTAAAACGCGACATTCTTTCCTTCAGTATAGCCGAGCACACGCAATGCCGGCACAAACGCATCGAGAGTCTTTAGACTTGCGTCGGACTTGTCACCGCGGCCGAGTGAAAGCACACCGATCTGATGAAGCTTGGTCGATTGCTGAGCATGACCTGCGAACGGCCACGTTGCAGCCATACCCCCAACAACCGTGATGAACTTGCGCCGTTTCATGCGGCCCTCAGCCAAGCCGAACTATCGTACAGACAAAAGGTGGCGCCTTGGAAGTGTAATCAGGCCGGTGAAAGTCTGCTTTGGGTCACACACGGAAGAACTCGGGCTGAGCATATCAAGTCTGCTTCACCCCCAAGGAGCGGACATCTAGCGGACATGCCGGGTCGACCGCTTGGAGCCAAAAGCCGGCGTCCAAAGGTGTATCCCAAACCGGGACTTCTTACGACGGCGTGGCCGTTCAAACGCCGCGGCCAAAGGCAGGATCGACCAGCCGACCCGGTTCCGCCGATGCCGACTGCGTCGAGACCGCCAGCGGGCTTGCAGCGACGACCGCCGTTAGGCATTTCGACAACTGGATCGTCAGCGCAGCCACCGACACGCCGGCGATCACATCAACAAAATAATGCCCCCCAACCAGCGGGGTCGCAACGAGCATTCCCGCATTCAAGATCAGGAGGGCGGGACGCAGCCACCAGATGCTCCACAAACTCCAGATGCTAAGAAGCGCCGTCGCAGCGTGAAAGCTCGGGAAGGTGAGGATGCCGCCGAGTTCCGTGAGCTTGAGTGCTCGCAGCGTGCCATCGCGTAGCATCGGTATGTCGCGCGCCTGTCCTCCATATCCGTTCGCCTTGAATATCTCGGTGTCGGAGGGGAGCCCAAACTCGAAATAGGTGCCGATCGCCGGAAACAGGGTGGAGACAGCAATCACCACGCACAACGCCAAAATTGCCGCCATCACGAACTGCTGCAGACGGATATATTGCCCCGTCAGCCCCAGTATGACCGGTACGCCGAAGGCTGGCACGAGGATCATTGCGTAAAAGAACTTGGCGTAGAGCAGCAATTCCGGATTGGCCATCGCAAAATGGAAATATGCAGGCCAATCCAGGCCGAGCAATCGGTCGAGCTCGGCGAATCTTGAGTCCTGCAGCGGCATCCCGGCGCTCAAGCCGATATACGACAGCGGCGCCGCGCAGATCACGCCAGATCCCATCTGCGCAAATGCAAGCATCGTGAATGCCGGTCGCTCGCCCCAACTCCGCCGCATGAGCCACAACCCGGTAGCCGCCAGCGCTGGCGCTGTGACGACCTCCGTCGTTACCAGACCTTCCAGCGTGAAGGTTGTTACAGCCAGTCCGAGGCAAAGTGACATCGCACATCCAGCTACAAGGCTCCAATTGATCAATTGCAACCTGTTTGCAATCCGTCGCTCCATGTGACCGACCAAGTGCGACTCCTCTTTGGAAGCACAATAGCCACAACGACCTACAATCTGAGGGCGTGCCAAGGCGTGTACCCAATCTGTTACACACGCTTTTATTGTTAATGTATTAATGGTTGTAATGCTATTTGCGCTATCGCAATTCCACGGGTGACTGCAAATGGCTCTGGAGTCTTATGGGGGGGCGTCACATTCAAAGCAGGACAGCTTAACGCAAGACGAACTTGTTTCTCTGCGCCTGTTCCAGCTGAATTGGGCGCTCATCTTCCTCGTTCTGGTCAGTCTTTGTCTTGGCCTTTTGCTAACCAGTTTCCGTGTCGAGTGGAGCAGCTACCTCGCCATGCTCGGAATGGCCGGGCTCTACGGTATCATCGGTCATCTCAATGAGCGATCCGCGGCCAGAAACGCGAACATCTACGCCACGCTCATAACGCTGGCGCAGTTCATTTCAATGCTCGTGCTGCTCATTTCTCTCGGTTACGTCGCGGCTGCAGCGAATTTGCCCATGCAGGAAAAAAATCTGCTGGCGCTCGACCGTATGCTTGGATTCGATTTCAGGGCCTACCTCGGCCTCGTGAACGACCAACTGCCGCTGCGCTGGGCTTTCACGCAAACATACGGTTCCATCCATCGGCAGCTTCTTATCCTGATGTTTATCCTGCCGCTGTTCGGTCATCACCGACGTGCAGCAGAGTTCGCGTTTGGCTTCGCCATCGCGCTGATTGCGACAACCATCATCTCCACGCTGGTGCCGGCGATTGGCGCTTATCACGCGGTCGGAATCGTGCCGGCCGACCATCCCAATATCGAACCAGTCGTCTACTACGGGACCCTGAAAGAACTTCCGCTCGTGCGCGACGGCACCACCAGACTGCTCAACGCCTATTCTCTAGGTTCTATCCTGACGTTTCCGAGTTTTCATGCCGTTTGTGCGGTTCTTTACGCTTGGGCTCTTTGGCCGTTCCGGTGGCTGAGGATCGCCGGCCTTTTGTGGAATGTCGTCATGATCGCGGCTACGCCGATCGGTGGTGGGCACTTCTTCGCTGATGTCTGGGCTGGATTGGTCGTTGCCCTCGGATCAATTTACACTGTGCAACGTCTCGGAAACCATCTGGCTCAGGAAGGCCGTTGGAAAGGAGCGTCGCCTGTGTCTCAAGTGACAGAGCTTCACGTGCAATGACTGCTGTAATGGTCACCACTGGCGTGCCGGTGACAGAGTCTAACGTTGGTGACGTTTCAATAAATTTGGGGAAAGCACTAATTTTGCTGGCTGCGCTCCTACCTTCTTCGGAAGGCTCCCACAGCAGACGATGACAACAACTAGATTGGGTACGTTCGACCGCTTTGGGTCAAAATGCGAAGAACTCAGAGTGAGCAAATCCAGTCCGCTTCACCCCACTAAGCGGACCTCAACGAGGAGTGTCGTCACTTCGCTGATGGGTTATCAGCCGACGTGATTGCCTGTGAATAATCTAGGAGTCCGGGCCGCGGAGCGGCACTGGTCGAGGTATTGGGTCAATCCGGCCGCGGGAGCCGAACAACCACCCAGTCTCTGAGCGGAACGCAAACTTACCTGGCGCCGGAAACTAGATTGCCGACACAGCTTCTCGACGAAACGAATGTCGACCCAGAGGTGTGCGTGTGCGCAGTCGCAAGCTGTTCTATCTCGAGCGTTCGGCCGCCGCCGTTAGCACAGGATAGCGGGCATAGAGCGTGTCGACGCGGTCCCGCCACATCGCCACGAACGCACCCGAGGTGAGATCATCGACCGACTTCCATTCGCGTTTGACCGCAGGCAGCGTATTGCCCCAGATAGCGCGCTTGCACCATCGCTCGCCCTTTGCCGAGCCCTCCCGGGTTGCGCACATCGACTTCCAGGCAATCCGCTGCGGACGGCTGATGTGTTGGGCGGCTCCTTCCCAGCCCTGCTGGTGGATCAGGTAGAGGTCGGAAAGGGTCGGCTTTTTCTGCGTCAATATTTCGAATAGCGCAGCCTCGCTGAGAAACTTGTAGGCGGCACCTACAGCGTTGTCGCGAGGATTGAGGATGTCGCCCGATCCGTATTTGCTGAACTCAAACTTGCTCAGCTGGAACAGGCCGATATAGGAGCCGGTGCGTTGCTTGGGATTGAAATCGGATTCGATTTTGGCGACCGCCTTCATGAAGTTGACATCGACACCGAACGCTTCGGCTGCACGTTCGATCTCCTGGACGGGCGTTCCGAGCGGAACGTCGCTCAACGCCGACAAGGCGATCTTTGCGGGTTTTTCCGGCGGCGGAATTTCCGAGTAGACGTAGTATTTGAGATACGACGGTTTGCCTTCGCCCGGATTGGGCGAAGCAACGGGCGGACGGTCCTGCTGTAGCGTTGCCGAGTTCTCGGGCGACGCTGCCTCAAGGCTGGCGACCTGCACCATTGGCTCTTGCGAAGTGGTTACATCGGACGGCGGCACCGAGTCCGGCGCCGCGGCGCTGAATCCCGCCGCAACGATCGCATTAGCCGATAATCCTGTATCGAATTTCGTCTCGATGGCCGGGGCCGGAAACGCGGCGCCAGCATTTGACAGAACCGTCGTCACATTCAGCGGGATGCCGCTGAATGCATCAGCCACTCTTGCATTCGGCGTTGCGATGCTTGGGCGCGGTACCGCGATCTGACCAATCGCGACAAGCGAAGTCGCTGTCAGCGCGCCGGCAATACAGCTTGTTTGCCAAATCTTCAATGTCGCCAGCCGCGCGGCCGCGGTCCCCCCATTCACGTCCCCGACTTGGCACGCAGATTAAGGAGGTGAGGGGATGACAATGGGGCGCACCTGTGGCGCAGGTGCGGCCGGTCTCGGTCACGTCGCCAAGATTGCCTAAATTGAAAGTTGCGGTCGTGATGCGCCTCCCGCCGAGGAACAGGACGGGCGCCATATCGCGCAACCATCGCTAAACAAGGCATCTTCGTGCGTTAGCGCATCGAGACCGGCGCCCGCGCGCACACCGCTCCCAAGCATCTCGAGGCCGCGACGTCGCAAGACCCGAGGACGGTTCGCTGGGAATGGACAATCGCGATCCGCTTTATGACGCGCTAGCGTCGGTCTCAGCGGAGCTGGTCTAGCCAAGCTCAGGTCTGCCGTGACCGTTGTCTCCGCTCGGGCCGGAGCGTTGCGGCTTACCACAGCGCCTGCCGCATTCTTGCACAACAGTAAACTAGTGCGCCAATGTCTCAGTTGGGTCAATCGCGTCGGTTGGCCCGTAGCTCGAAGACTCCGGTCTACTCCCCGCTCCGGACATGTCGCAAACTGAAGCGATGGGCCATAACCGGACTCATGCGTCGCAGCAGAGTGCCGCTATTCAATCGCCTCATGGGATGGAGAGCTAATCGGGCAACCCCGCTTTCCGAAGACCCTCAATAAACAGCTTTGCGTTTGATAGTCCGGCCCGGGCGATAAGCGCCGATATTGTAAAGGCGGGATCGATCTCAAGCACACGCGCCGCCGCGTCGTGCGCCTCAGCGTCACGTCCGAGATGGGCGAAGGCGGACGCGAGCCATTGGTAAGTTGCCAAATAAAGGTTCTGACGAAGGGCTTTCTTCAATACGACGATGGCTTCGTCAAAGCGGCGAAGCTCGATAAGGGCCTGCCCAATGCCAGTAAGCGTCATGTATAGTAGCGGGTCTACTGGGCTCATGCGAACGGCACGTTCAAAGCTCCAGATCGCTTCCTCCGGCAGCCCCGCAATTCTATAGACATGGCCTCTGCAGCTCCATGTGAGCCATGAATTTGGGTTGAGCCCGACCGCCCGGTCAGCCATTTCGATCTCGGCTTCACGATCGCCGACCATGAACGCCGAGATTACGGCAGCCCTTGCTAACGTGTCCGGATCGCCATCGTCGATGCTCAATGCCAAACGAGCAAGCCGAACCGCTTCCTTGCGGTCGAACTGAGGGTCGTTGGCATAGCCCAAAAGGACGTTGAGCATGTGGCAGACACCTGCCAGAGCCGCGACAGCGCCGAACCGAGGGTCGAGCTCCAAGGCGCGGTGGAACAGTCGGATTGCCTCGGCCAACCCTTCGCGGGTCCTTAGGTAGAACTGCGGCATGGCACGGAGATAAAAATCATACGCGGTGAGGTTCTCTGGCCGCCGCCGCGTCGCCAATTCAATTTCTGTTTGAAGCATCTTTGGCTCAATGGCCGAGACAACGGCGAGCGTTACTTCGTCCTGAAGAGCAAAAACGTCGGTCAGGTCACGCTCAAACCTGTCCACCCAGATGTGCGCGCCTGTAACCGCATCGATCAACTGCCCTGTGATGCGAACTTTCCCCGACGCCTTCCGCACAGACCCCTCGAGGACATAGCGCACGCCGAGCCTTCGCCCGACCTCCTTGATATCGACCGCTCGACCCTTGAAGGTGAAGCTCGAATTGCGCGCGATCACGAACAGCGACTTGAAGCGCGACAGTGCGGTGATGATCTCCTCGACCATTCCGTCCGCAAAGTATTCCTGTTCGGGATCGCCGCTCATGTTCTCGAACGGCAGTACGGCGATGGAAGGCTTGTCCGGGTGTGGCGGGGCCGCACTCAGCCCCTCTGTCAGCGCCCCTGGCGCTCCGGCGCGGACAGCGTAGGCGCGGACCGGCTTGGAGATGTTCTTGAGCTGCTGCTCGCCACGATCCTCGAAGCCAGCGTCTAGCTTGCCCTCGACTTCGTTGTAGACCTTGTCGGAAATCAGGATACCGCCCGGATCGGCGATCCCCTCCAGCCGAACAGCAATGTTGATCCCGTCGCCGTAGAGGTCGTCGTCCTGTCCAACGATCACGTCACCAAGGTTGAGCCCGATGCGTAGCTTGAATGGACCGCTACCCTCGGCGAGATGATCCTGTATCTCAACCGCGCATCTCATGGCGGCCAGGGGACTGGCGAACTCGGCGAGTGCGCCATCACCCGTTGTCTTGATTAGACGGCCTTCGTGGCGGGAGAGGCTCGGCTCGATCAGTTCTCGCTTGAGCCGCTCGAACTCGGCATAGGTAGCTTCCTCGGCGCGTTGCATCAACGCAGAGTAGCCGACCACGTCGGCAGCCAAAATCGCCGCTAATCGCCTTTGAACCCGCTGCTCCGTCACAGCGCTCTCCGAACGGCCAGCCAAAAATTCGCTGGGGCCAGGAGGAGCCTAGCACTTTGTTGCGGACCTGTGAGCGGTAATCGCGGGAGGGCCCTGTTGCCCCGAGGTGGCATTTGCTGTTGCGGCAACTCGGAAGGTCCGAGTTGGGTCACGACCGGTAAGGCTTGGATCGAGCACGTGAGTTCTGCTTCGCATCCGAAAGCGGACATCTCGCCTCAATGAGTACACGCCCTCTGGAAGTACAACGCCAATCGGCTTGAATTTCGTGCAAACCTGGAGCTGCAGTGGCGGGAGTTCTCTCTGAAATCTCGCTCTGTATGCCGAGACCCAGTGCCGACCTCTACCGAAATCCATGAACATCTCAGAGCTGCAACACGCATCGACACAACCAGGTCTGTCGGCGAGCCTGCACTGGCTGTGCGACGCGCTCAATCCCGCGACATCTTCTCGAACTTCTTCACCAGCCGTTCCCGCTTCAGCCGCGACAGCCGCTGGATCCAGAACATGCCGTCGAGCTGGTCGATCTCGTGCTGGTGACAAACGGCGCGTAAGCCATCCGACTCCTCGCTGTGCATGTTGCCGTCGAGATCCCAGTAGCTGATCCGCACCCTTGCGTGGCGCTGGACCTCGTCGTTGACGCCGGGCATCGAGACGCTGCCTTCCTTGTGCAGGATCATCTCGGGCGAAGCCCACTCGATCTCCGGATTGACGTAGGTTTGCGGACCCGCCTTGGCGTCGAGCTCGAGCACGACGACGCGCAAGGGCACGCCGATATGCGGCGCCGTGATGCCGATGCCGGGCGCGGCGCGCATGGTGTCGAGCAGGTCGGCTGCAAGCTCGCGCAACGCGCCGTCGAATGCGGTGACGGGATGGGCCGGCGTCGCGAGCCGGCGATCGGGATAGCGGAGGAGGGGACGAATGGTCATGCAGGCTCCCTACCACTCACGGATGGTTGAAGCATCCCGTTCTTGACTGCCTACCAACTGGAAGGTAGTCAATCCGCCATGACCAACGTTTCGTCGACGGCCGACGACATCCTGGCCTGCGCGCGTACCCTGATCATCGCGGGCGGCTATAACGGCTTCAGCTATGCCGACGTGGCCGAAATCGTCGGTATCCGCAAGCCGAGCATCCACCACCATTTCGCCAGCAAGGTCGATCTGGTCCGAACCCTCGTGTCGCGCTATCGCGCGGAAGCCGAGGCGGGACTGTCCGCGCTCGAACGCAATGTCGCGGACCCCCGCGACCAGCTCAAAAGCTATGTCCGGTATTGGGAGGCGTGCATCAATGATGCGACGGCGCCTTTCTGCGTGTGTGCGCTGCTTGCCTGCGAGCTACCGATCCTGCCGGAGCAGGTGGCGCTTGAGGTCCGCGCGCATTTCCGTTCGCTGGCGTCGTGGCTGACCTCGGTGATGGAGCGCGGCAAGCGGAAGGGGCAGCTGCATCTCTCCAGCGCAGCGAAGATCGAGGCTGAAGGCTTCATGGCGACCGTTCACGGCGCGATGCTGTCGGCGCGTGCCTATGGCGATCCAAAGATGTTCGGTGTGATCACCGGGCCGCTGCTGGATCGGTTGTCCGCCAGGCACTGAAACATATCGACGAGACGACAACGACACGCCCGCAGGTGAGCTTGCGGGCGAGGGTGACTTGTTGTGCGGGAAAACTACCAACTAGTAGGTAAAGGAGAGAGTGCAGTGACGCATCATCAATTGGATCTCGTTCGGGCCGACCGCGAGCAATGGCTGAAGCTCTACTA
This sequence comes from Bradyrhizobium sp. MI1.7, assembly GCF_055811795.1. Lineage (NCBI taxonomy): Bacteria > Pseudomonadati > Pseudomonadota > Alphaproteobacteria > Hyphomicrobiales > Nitrobacteraceae > Bradyrhizobium > Bradyrhizobium sp. MI1.7. Next base: position 151,955 of record NZ_JBVVPO010000001.1, on the reverse strand, counting down.
CTTCATCCGGGCGGCGTTCTCCGTCGCCTGGGTCGTTGCCGCCTTTGCCGTCGGGCCGTCATCCGCGGCGATTGCCGGAGCCTTGCTCGTGCTCTATCCGGCATGGGATGCGGCGGCGAACTTGGTCGACGCGTTGCGCAGTGGCGGGCTCGCTCAAAATCGCACGCAGGCGCTGAACGTTCTGGTCAGCCTGGTGACCACTGTCGCGGTCCTCGTCGCCTTGCAGATGAGCATGAACGGGGTGCTCGGCGTCTTCGGGGCCTGGGCGATCCTGTCCGGATTGCTCCAGCTGGGGACCGCGATTCGCCGCTGGAGAAGTTTTGGCGCGCAGTGGGCCATGGTGCTCAGCGGCGGCCAGTCGGCTCTGGCCGGTGGCTTCTTCATCTTTCAGGCCACGACGCCGATGTCTCCAACGATCGCAAATGTCGCGGGCTACGCTGCGGTCGGCGCGATCTACTTCCTGGTCTCGGCGGTATGGCTGACCGTGACCGAGTGGCGGCATGGCGCAGCCATGTGAGGCGTCGCTGTTGCCGTTCATTCGTGCGGATAGGGCGTGCCGTCCTTGTGCAGGAACCGGCCGCTGGAAGCCGGGCTCATCATGTCGACGTCGGAGCAGGTGATGAGGTCATCGGGCGAGCGCGAGCCGACTTCGAGGTAGACGGCCGTCGCATCAGACCGGTTGATCATGTGATGGCCGTTGCCGCTTCCCTTCGGGAAGGCGGCGCAGTCGCCGGCGCTCAGCACGGTTTCGCCCTCGTCCTCGACAAGCGTCAGCTCGCCTTCGAGCACATAGACGAACTCGTCCTCATGCGAATGCCAGTGGCGCTGGCTCGACCAGCTGCCTGGCGGCAGACGCATCAGGTTGACGCCGAAATCCTTAAGCTTTCCGGCATTGCCCAGCCGTTGGCGGATGCGCTCGGCGCAGGGCGCGTCGAGCGGCGCGGGATAACCCGAGCCTTTTCGGCCCGGCACGGTGGCGAGATCAATCTTTGGCATGCAGCTATTCCCTCCGAAGTCGGAGCATTGACCGCGCACCGGATCGGTGGCGTGCGCCAGATCGGCGGCGTCCGGAGTGTGATGAGATCGCGTTGGCGGGATGATGACATTGTGCCGGTGTTTTGCCCGACGTGTCAAACGCGCCCCTCGCGTTGCAGGGCGTTGGTAAGTCTTTGATCCGGCAGCGGCCGGCTACTGTGCATGGGGTTGTTTTCGGGGGTTTGTTTGGCGGCGCCAAAAAAATCTGGTGTCCTCGATGCCGTTGTCGGCAAGCGCAGTTCCCATTCGTCTTCCACCCAGACAGATCTGACGGGAGACCCAAATGAACGCTTCCTCCTATCGCTGGGTGATCGTCGCCGCCGGCGGCTTGCTCGGCTGCGTCGCGATCGGCGGCATGTTTTCGCTGCCGGTGTTCCTCCAGCCGATCGCCAAGGACACCGGCTGGTCGGTGACCGGCATTTCCAGCGCGATGACGATCGGCTTCCTGGCGATGGCCTTCACCAGCATGGCCTGGGGCACGGCGACCGACAGATTCGGGCCGCTGCCGGTGGTGCTGACGGGATCGACGGTGCTGTCGCTCAGCCTGTTCGCCGCAAGTCATGCGACTTCGCTGCTGGCGTTCCAGGTCATGTTCGGCCTTCTGGTCGGCGCCTCCTGCGCGGCGATCTTCGCGCCGATGATGGCGACCGTCACCGGCTGGTTCGACACCCATCGCAGCCTGGCTGTGTCGCTGGTATCGGCCGGCATGGGCATGGCGCCGATGACGATGGCGCCGCTCGCGGCCTGGCTCGTCTCCGGCCACGACTGGCGCACCTCGATGCAGATCGTGGCGCTGGTGGTCGGCGCCATCATGATCCCGGTCTCGTTCCTGGTGCGACGCCCGCCCGCGCTGGCGCATGCCGTGGCCGCGCCTGCGGGCGAGAGCGCGCCGCAAGGGGAGATGTCGCTGGGCGAGGCGCTGCGCTCGCCGCAATTCATGATCCTGCTTGCCACCAACTTCTTCTGCTGCGCCACCCATTCCGGCCCGATCATCCACACCGTCAGCTATGCCGTGAGCTGCGGCATCCCGCTGATCGCGGCGGTGACGATCTACAGCATCGAGGGTTTTGCCGGCATGGGCGGCCGTATCGCCTTCGGGCTGCTCGGCGATCGTTTCGGCGCCAAGCGCGTGCTGGTGACGGGGCTGCTGTTGCAGGCGTTCGGCGCGCTCGCCTATGTCTTCGCGCAGCAGCTCGCGACGTTCTACGCGGTCGGCGCCGTCTTCGGCTTCATCTATGCCGGCACCATGCCGCTCTATGCCGTGCTGGTGCGCGAGAACTTTCCGCTGCGCATGATGGGCACGGTGATCGGCGGCACGGCGATGGCCGGCAGCCTCGGCATGGCGACCGGCCCGCTCGCCGGCGGCCTGATCTACGACGCCTTCTCCAGCTACGCCTGGCTCTATATCGCCTCCTGGGCAATGGGCCTCGGCGCCTTCCTGATGGCGATGAATTTCAGGCCATTCGCGAAGCCGCAAGGCGAGACCGCGGTGGCGGCGGCGTGACGAGGTCTATGACTGGATGTGCTTTTCGAAAAAGAGATCCGGGTAGGGATCATCGTTGAAGCGGGGGATCTCGCGCCAGCCCGTGGTGCGGTAGAGCTGGCCGGCTTCGGCGAGCGCGCTGTTGGTGTCGAGCCGCAGCAGCGTGACGCCGAGGTCGCGTGCGGCATTCTCGGCCGCGTCCATCAGGCGCCGGCCGAGCCGCAATCCGCGCGCTGCGGGGGCAACCCAGAGACGCTTGATCTCGGCATAGCCGTGATCCGTTCCCTTCAATCCGACGCAGCCGATCGGCAGCGTGTCGGACATCGCCACGATGAAGGTGCCGCGCGGACGGCGCATGTCCTTGGCGTCAGGATCGCGCGACAGCGAGACGTCAAAACCCTGCTTGAAGCGGCGGCCGAGCTCGGAATAGTACTCGCGCAGGCAATAACGTGCTGCTTCGCTCCGTGGATCCATCTCGTCCAACGCGACGCGCTCGCGCGTCAGCGCGGAGGCGATCAGGTCCATCGCCGCCAGCAGCGCCTCGCGCTGCGAATGTTGCGCCAGGAAGCCTTCGGCCTGCGTATTGGACAGCGCCTCGTAGGCTGCGAACTCGCGCCGTCCCGCACGCGTCAACGTCGCGACACGGCGGCGCGCATCGTCCTCATGTGTCGTGGTCTCGACCAGCCCTTCGTCCTCGAGGCTGCGGAGCAGCCGACTCATCAATCCGGAATCGAGGCCGAGATAGTCGCGAATCTCCGCGACGTCCGAGCGCCCATGTCCGATCGCATTGAGCACGCGCGCCGCCCCGAGCGGTCGGCCGCGCCCGAGGAACGAGGTGTCGAGCGCGCCGACGGCGGAGGTCACGGCGCGATTGAAGCGGCGGACGCGGGAGACGGGATCGAGCATGATATCTGACTTTAGTCAGATATTGTGTGCGGGTCAATCGAGACGGCCGGTCTCACTTCACCAGCGTCAGCAGCGGCTTGTCCTTGGCGACGACATAGGTTGCAAGCTCGCTCGCGGTGTCCGGGCCGACGTTCTTCGCCGCATGAACCGCTCCCGCTGGAATGAACAGCACGTCGCCTGCCTTCAGCGTCACTGGCGGCTTGCCCTCGACGTCGTATTCGATGGCGCCTATCAGCACATAGATAATCTCCTCGCCTGGATGATTGTGCCGGCCGAACGCAACTCCGGGCGCGAGGTCGACGCGGACCTGGACCGCCTCGCGACCGGGCGCGCTGAGATCATGGTGCTGGAGGTCGGTGCGCGTGACGCCGGCCGGCTGGGCTGCCGCCGGCAGGGTGAGAAGGTTGGTGGCGAGCACGGCGGCGCTCGCAAGCATGCGCAGGGTTCGTAATGGATAGGGGCTCATGGTCGACTCCTGATGTTCGCTTGATGGCGGGTCAAACGAGGGTGGTGGTCACCTCGATGTTGCCGTGGACAGCCTTGGAGTAGGGGCAGATGCCGTGCGCCGTCTCGATCAGCTCCTGGGCGACCGAGCGATCGACGCCGGGAACGCTGACGTCGAGACGGGCCCGCAGAAAGAAGGCGTCATTGGCGTTGCTCAGGTCGATCGTTGTGTCGACCGACGGCTCGCTCGGCAACTTGACCTTGCGTTGGGCGGCGGCGAGGCCGAGCGCGCCGAGGTAGCAGGCCGACCAGGCGGCAGCGAACAGGTTCTCGGCGGCCGGGTGCGGCTGGGCCAGCTTGATATCGAGAGAGCCGTCGTTCGCGTGCGCGGCGCCGTCGGGGCCGGAGGTGACGTGGGTCTTGCCGGTGAAGAGAAGCTTTGCAGCGGTGGTCATGGCGCATCCTTTCGGGTTCGATGTAGATCGTGTCCGATCTAATCGGATGCGCGTTGAAATAAACCCGTCGCTCTGTCCGGTCAAGCTCTTCCGATTTAATCGGATGCGATTTATATTGACGCGGAGATCACGAATTGCGGAGGTTCACGTGTCCCGTCCCGCCAAAGCTGCCGGCAAAGGCCGAAAACTGTCGAATTTCCTGTGCTTCGCCGTCTATTCGGCCAATCTGGCCTTCGGCCGCGCCTACAAGCCACTGCTCGACAAGGTGGGACTGACCTACACCCAGTACATCGCCATGGTGGCGCTGTTGGACGAAGACGAGCAGACCGTCAGCGCGCTCGGCGACAAGCTGTTCCTGGAATCCAACACGCTGACGCCGATCCTGAAGAAGCTCGAGCAGATCGGTTACATCAAGCGCCACCGCGATCCCGCCGACGAGCGGCAGGTGCGCGTGAGCCTGACGCCGGCCGGCCGAAAGCTGATCGAACAGGATCTCGGCAACTCCGTGATCGAGGCGACCGGCCTCGGCGACGATTTTCCGGTGGTGCAGAAGACGGTGAGCCGGCTGCGCGACAACCTGCTGCGCGCGACCCAGGCGGCCGGAGAGAAGAAACGCTGAGCGGGCAGCGCCTTCCCGCTGGGAAAGTCGGAGGCGGCGTCCGCCTCCGATACAAGTACGAGGAAAAGCGCGCGGCTCTAGTTGCAGACCGTGCGCGGAATCATCCAGGTCGCAAAAGTCTGCCAGAACCCGTCTTCGCGACGGCGCTGGTAAGCGACGAAATCGGCGTCATCATCATCATGCACGAGTTCATAGCGATAAGTGTTGGCTGCAGTGGTGTTGGGCTTACTCATGGAGCACTCCATCTCGAATGGGCTTTGCTTCGAGCTAGGTGCGGTGCAACAAAAGTCCAATGGGAGTACGATGATCAGCGCATCACGTTGTGGAGAGTGCTTAGTCCAGCCCGAGCGCCTTGCGCGATTTGCGCGTGAGCTTTGCGACGATCAGGGCATGGGCCTGCGCCAGATAGGCGGTGAGTTCCGCATCGGGAAGTGCGTTGTTGCTGGTGAGCTGCACCCATTTGGCGCGCGCCAGATAAGGCGCCGGTCGTGCCACGCCATGCTCGATCAGCATCGCATAGGCCATGTCCGAGACCTTGAACATGTAGCCGCCGGAGCCCGCGGCAAAGCCGCCGCCGAGCGCGAACATCTTCCCGCCGACCTTGAACACGGAGGTGCCTTCCCACTGCACCACCTTGGTGGCCGCGGCCAGGCGCAGGCAGCGGGCTTCGAATGTCTTGGGTGTCATGCGCTCGCACTTGAGACGAAGGCCCGCCGTTATGGCAACATGCGTCTTCCAACCAGGGATGAATTGCCATGTCGCGCGTTTCGATCAAGACCAGGGACGATCTGCCGGAGGCGCTGAGGCCGTTGTGGGACAAGATGACGACCTACGGCGCGTTCGAGAACCAGGCCGGTGTCATGGCCCACCGCCTGCCGATCTTCAAGCATATGTGGTCGCTGCTGGTCGATCTTGCTGAAGAAGGCAATGTCTCGAAGCGCCATCTGGAGCTCGCGCTGGTCACGGTCTCGCTGCTGAACAAATGCGACTATTGCGTCTCGCACCACGCACCAAAGCTGGCGGTGCAGGGCGTGTCTGAGGAGGGCGCCGCGCGCCTCGTCGATTACAAAGACCATCCCGAGCTCGATGAGCTCGACAAGCTCGTCGTCGAATATTCCATCGCCGTCACCAACAACTGGAACAAGACCCGCGACGAGATATTCGCCCGCCTGCGCGCGCATTTCTCGGAAGCCCAGATCGTCGAGCTGACCTGGCGCATCGCGCTCTGCGGTGCCTTCAACCGCTTCAACGACATCTTTCAGCTCGAGGTCGAGCAGGGCGTTCCCCACAGCGAAGCCGCGGAGTAATCGGCCCCCGGCGGTGCCGGTCCCCCGAGCCGGGACCGGCGCCAAGGCGCCCGATCACAGATTCGTGGGTTGTGGACTGTCTATCGCAAACTATATCGTAAGATATGTTTTACAAAAGGGCGTACGATATGCACCACGGACGAGACCACAAAGACTTCCATTTTGGGCATTTCGCTCATTTCGTCATGGGCCGGCACGGCGGCGGACGGCGCTTCGGCCGCGGCGGGCATGGCTTCTTCGGGCGCGGCCCGGGGGGCGATTTCCCCGGCGCAAGGCGGCTGTCCTCGCAGGACCTCCAACTCGTGATCCTGGCGTTGCTCGCCGAAAAGCCGGCTCATGGATACGAGCTGATCAAGATTATCGAGGAGCGGTCCGACGGCTTCTACACGCCGAGCCCGGGCGTGATTTATCCGGCGCTGACTTATCTGGAAGAGGTCGGCCACAGCAGCGTCGAGCAGGATGGCGGTCGAAAGCTCTACAGCATCACGCCGCAGGGCGAGGCGCATCTCGCCGAGAACCGCGCCACTGCGGATGCAATCCTGCAAGCGTTGTCGCGGATCGGTCGCCGCATGGACGAGGTGCGCGAGGCCTTTGCTGGCGTCAGCGATCTCGATGCCGACGCCTCCGACGAATTGCACCGTGCCCGCCACAACCTCAAGCGCGCGCTGCGTTCCAGGCTTGGCAGCGACCCCGCCGAGGCGCGCCGCATCGCGGCGATCCTGGATCGTGCCGCCGCGGAAATCCTCGGCAAATAACTGAGAGGCGAAGCAACACATGAATGATCGGCCCTACAGCCCGATTCAAGACCCACGCGTCAACGCCGTCCTCGCGCGCCTCCAAGGCGCGCGGCAGCGGCCGGCCGGCGGCGGGCCGCGCGGTTCCTTCAACAGCCGTGATCCCCACGCCTATGCCGAGCAGGGCTTTTCGATTCATTCCGAGCAGGGCGAACTGATCTATCTGCTGTGCCGTGGCTTGCGTGCTACGCGCATGGCCGAGTTCGCCACCTCGGTCGGCATGTCCACGCTCTATTTCGCGGCCGCTATCCGCGACAATGGCGGCGGCACCGTGATCGGCTCGGAGATCGTGCCGGCCAAGGTCGAGACCGCCAAACGCAATCTCGCCGAGGCCGGCCTTGCCGACTACGCCGAGATCCGCGAGGGCGATGCGCGAAAAACCTTGCGCGATCTCGGCGGTCCCGTCGACTTCGTTCTGATCGACGGCTGGCCGGGTGAGAGCGGTCCCTCGCTGGCGCGCGAGGTGATCGGGATCGTCGCGCCGCAGCTGCGCGTCGGCGGCTACGTCATGAACGACAATGCCGAGCCCGACTATCTCGATTTCATCCGCGATCCCGACAACGGCTTCGTATCGATGACGCTGCCGCTCAAGGGCGGCACCGAGCTCAGCCTCAAGGTGAGGTAGCGGCGTCGCTTGCGCGATAGGCGTCGGGAACCACGAACACCTCGTCGGCGCGGCCATAACCGCCATCAGGCACTTCCTCGATCAGCACCATGGTGTGCGTCCGCGCCGCTTCGCCGAAATAGTGCGCGAACAGCGCGGTGAGGTTGTGCACGATCTCCGCCTTCTGCGCCCGCGATAAGGCGGCCTGGGGGATCTTGATATTGGCGAAAGGCATGATGGGTCTCTCCGTGTGATGGGGTGTGGTTGCTCCTGTTCGAGAATGCCCGATCGCCGCGACCGGATAATCGCGAAAAACTTGTCATCACTTGTCGGCTGTGGTGAACAATCGGCTATGGACCGGTTTGACGCCATGCGCCTGTTCGTCCGCCTCGTCGAACGGCAGAGCTTTACGGCTGCGGCTGCCGACCTCGGCATTCCCCGCTCGACGGCGAGCGAGGTTTTGCGCGGGCTCGAGGCGCGGCTGGGCGCGCGCCTGCTCGAACGGACGACACGGCATGTCACGCCGACGCTCGACGGCGAGGACTATTACCGCCGCTGCGTCGCCATCCTCGCGGAGGTCGAGGAAGCCGAAACCACGATGCGCGATGCGCGACCGCGTGGCTTGCTGCGCATCGACGCACATCCTTTGCTGACCCGCACCTTCATCTTGCCGCACCTGCCGGAATTCCTGGCGCGCCATCCGCAACTCGACTTGCAGATCGGGCAGGGCGATCGGCTGGTCGATCTCGTGCGCGAGGGCATCGATTGCGCGATCCGGTCGGGAGAGCCCGAGGACAGCGGGATGATTTTGCGCCGTCTCGGGACGGTCGAGGAAATCACGGTGGCGAGCCCGGGCTATCTCGCCAGCCACGGCTTGCCCGCGACGCCTGATACGCTCGACGGCCATCAGATGGTCGCGTTCATCTCATCGCGCACCGGCGATGTTTTGCCGCTGGAGTTTTCTATCGCCGGCGGGCTGCGCAATGTCGTGCTGCCAAGCAGGGTTCGCGTCAACAATTCCGACACCATGGCCGATCTCGCGCGGCTCGGCTTCGGCCTCACGCAGGCGCCCCGCTATCGCTTCGCAGCGGATCTCGCCAGCGGTGCGCTGGTCGAGGTGCTGGCAGGCTATCCACCGTCGCCGACGCCGCTCTCCGCGCTCTATCCGCAAAACCGCCAGCTCGCGCTCCGCCTGCGCGTCTTCCTCGACTGGATATCAGGCATCTTTGCCGAGGCGAAGCTGTAGAGCTTCGTAGCCCGACAGGCAAAATGTCCGAACAGTCGGTCAATCCGCTCTACCGGAATTCGGAAACGGCGTCGTTGCGAGCGCGGCGGAGCAATTCCAGAAATTCCGCGGAAAGATTCTGGATTGCTTCGCTGCGATCGTATTGACGATGTTGGAACAATCGCCCGCCTCTTTGTGAGTTGTGCCTGCGCCACGAGCCGCTACCATGTGACCGCTCCCGACCACGGGACGCACAGCGAGCGGAGGCGACATGAGCGGGCAGGAACGCAAGGCAAAAGGATCGGACCTGTTTGTGGCGGCGCTGGAGAACGAGGGCGTCGATCGCATCTTCGGTATCCCCGGGGAGGAAAATCTCGACCTGGTCGAATCGCTGCGCACCTCCAAGATCGAGCTGGTCCTGACCCGTCACGAGCAGGCCGCGGCCTTCATGGCCGCCACGCACGGTCGGCTGACCGGCAGGCCGGGAGTGTGTCTCTCAACGCTCGGCCCGGGCGCGCTCAACCTGTCCACGGGCGCCGCCTATGCCCATCTCGGCGCGATGCCGATGATCTTGATCACCGGCCAGAAGCCGATCATGAGCAGCCGGCAGGCGCGCTTTCAGATCGTGGACGTGGTTGCGACCATGAAGCCGCTGACGAAGCTCTCTCGGCAGATCATCAGCGCCTCCAGCATTCCGACCGTGGTGCGCGATGCCTTTCGCGTGGCGATGGAGGAACGGCCGGGGCCGGTGCATCTCGAGCTGCCCGAGGACATCGCGGGCGACGAAGTGCCCGCCGTCCCCGTGATCCCGGTCCATCCGATTGAAATTCCGGTGGCCCATCGCGCCGCGCTCGACCGTGCGGCCGAGATGATCCTGGCCGCAAGACGTCCATTGGTGATGATGGGAGCTGCGACCAGCCGGCCGCGCTCGACCCACGGCATCGCCAGCTTCGTGCGGCGAACCGGCATTCCGTTTTTCACGACACAGATGGGAAAGGGCACGGTGCCCGGCGGCACCAATCTCTACATGGGCACGGCGGCGCTATCAGAGCGCGACTATGTCCACGACGCGATCGACGCAGCCGATCTGATCGTGGCGATCGGCCATGACCCGATCGAGAAGCCGCCCTTCATCATGGGGCCGTCGGGACCGAAGGTCATTCACGTCAGCTACACGCCGGCCAGCGTCGAGCTGGTCTATTTCCCCGATGCCGAGGTCGTCGGCGACGTCGGCCCGAGCCTGGAGCTGCTCGCCGACCGGCTCGAAGGCAAGCTGCCGCAGGCGGCGGCGCTGTTGCCGTTGCGCGAGGGGATCCTCACGCACATCGCCGACCGCGCCACCGAGGCCCGCTGGCCGCCGACACCGCAGCGCATCGTGCACGACATCCGCCAGGTGATCCCGGAGAATGGCATCGTCGCGCTCGACAACGGCATGTACAAGATCTGGTTCGCGCGCAACTACCGAACCCGCGTCGCCAACACGCTGCTGCTCGACAATGCGCTGGCGACGATGGGCGCCGGTCTGCCGTCGGCCATGATGGCCGCGATGCTCTATCCCGAGCGCCGCGTGCTCGCGGTTGCCGGCGACGGCGGCTTCATGATGAACAGCCAGGAGATGGAGACCGCCGTCCGCCTCAAGCTCAATTTGGTCGTGCTGGTGCTCGAGGACAACGCCTACGGCATGATCCGCTGGAAGCAGGCCGTCGATCACTTCGCCGATTACGGCATGACCTTTGGCAATCCCGATTTCGTCCTTTACGCGAAGGCCTACGGTGCCAAAGGACATCGCATCGAGAGCATCGACAGCTTCGGCCCGACGCTCGATGCGGCCTTCAAGGAGGGCGGCGTGCATCTGGTCGTGATCCCGATCGACTATTCGGAGAATGTGCGCGTGCTGGTCGACGAGCTGCGGGCGCATGAGAAGGCGAAAGCGTGATGTGGTCGATGCTCTCGCCACATCGTCATTGCGAGCGCAGCGAAGCAATCCAGAATCTTTCCGCGGAGGCAGTCTGGATTGCTTCGTCGCTTTGCTCCTCGCAATGACGGAGTATGCTGATCAGCCAAAATCCGATAACAACCTGCATCAACGTAGCTCAACCAACCACAGGAATTATGAAATGACTCGCGTTCGCTGTATCACCGAGATGGGCATGGGCGTCGACGTCCACGGCAGGGACGCCACCAAGGCGGCGAAGCGTGCGGTGTCGGATGCCATCAGGCATTCGAGCCTCGGCTTCTTCCGGATGATCGGGAAGACAGCGAACGACATGTTCGTCGATGTCACGATTGCGGTGCCCAACCCTGAGGCGGTGGACAAGGACGCCGTTGCGAAGGAGCTGCCTTACGGCACGGTGACCGTAACTGCGGTCAAGGGCGGGCTGGAGATTCCCTCGGCCACGGAAGTGGCCAACGATCCTATCCTCATCGCCAACGCCGCCGTCATCGTCAGCTTCGACAAGGACTAGGCCGGTGTCCGACAGCGATGAGCGGCTACTGGATCGTCCGATCTGGAGCGCGCTGACGACCAGCCAGAAGCATCTGGCGGAGGGCGGCCCGCGCGCGCGGCGCTATCCCGTGGACATGACACCGTTTGCCGACATGGTCGACATGTCCGAGGCAAGCTTCGCCGCGCTCGGTGATCTCCTGGCGGGCTCGCAGGTTGCCGCGCTGTTCACGCCGGAGCCGGTCGACGTTCCCGCCAATTTCAAGGTCGTTCTGGCGGAGACCGGCGAGCAGATGATCGGCTCGCCGGCCGACAGCCCGCTTCGCGATGCCGAAATCGTCAAATTGAGCGCGGCCGACGTCGCCGCCATGATGGCGCTGACGGAGCTGACCAAGCCTGGTCCGTTCGCGTTGCGCACCCATGAGCTCGGCACCTTCCTTGGCATTCGCGTTGGTGGAGAATTGGTCGCGATGACGGGCGAGCGGATGAAGCCGGGAAAGTTCGTCGAGATGACGGCCGTCTGCGTGCATCCGGACTATCGTGGGCGCGGCTACGCGCAGGCGCTGCTCGCGGCGGTCGCGCGCCGGATCGAGGCGCGCGGCGAAATGCCGTTCCTGCACGTGTTTTCTCATAACGCCTCGGCGATTGCGCTGTACGAACGGCAGGGCATGAAGATCCGTCGCCGGCTGCACGTCACGGCGCTGATGAAGATTTGAGGGCCGATCGGACGGTCTTCATTTCCCACGAATTCGCGCTATATCCATCCTAACCATAATTTGGGGGAAACACATGGACGCCAGAACACCTGATTTTTCCGCCGCGCGGACGGCGATGCAGCGCTACGTCGATCAGGAGATCATTCCAGGCGTGTCCTGGGCGGTGCTGCGGGGGCGCGATGTCGTCGATCAGCAATGCGTCGGCTTCGCCGATGGCGAGGCAAAAGCCGCGCTCCGGCCCGACCACATCTTTCGCGCGTTCTCCAACACCAAGATCTTCGTGACGTCTTCGATCATGCTGCTGGTCGAGGAGGGCCGCATCGGGCTTGATGATCCCGTCGAGAAATTCCTGCCGCAGCTCGGCAATCGCAAGGTGCTGAAGCAGGGTGCCGCGAGCCTTGCCGATGTCGAGCCGGCGAAGAGCCCGATCACGATCCGCCAGCTGCTGACCCACAGCTCGGGTCTCAGCTACGGCATCTTCGATCCCGGCACCGTGCTGTTCAAAGGCTATAACGAGGCGCGCGTGCTCAATCCGCTCACGCCGCTGACCGACATGATCGACAAGCTCGCCGATCTGCCGCTGTCCTATCATCCCGGCGCGGGCTGGGAATATTCGGTGGCGACCGACGTGCTCGGCCGCGTGGTCGAGGTCGTCTCCGGCCATGCGCTCGACACCTTCCTCAAGGCGCGCATCTTCGATCGCCTCGGCATGGTCGATACGGGCTTCTCAGTGCCTGAGGCACAGCAGGGCAGGCTGGTTGCACTCTATACCGGCGCCGACGTGCTCGATCCGATGAAGCCGGGCCTGACGCGGGCCGACAATCTCCCTTATCCGCAGGCCTATCGGCGGCCGTTTCCGCGGCTCTCGGGCGGCGGCGGTCTGGTCTCGACCTTGCCCGACATGCTCGCGCTGGTACGCGCGCTGCTCCCCGGTCCGGATGCGCTGCTGAAGCCGGACACGCTGCGGCAGATGATGACGAACCAGTTGCCCGCGGGCCAGACCATCCGATTTGCCAATCTCGGGCCGATCCCCGGCAAGGGCTTTGGTCTCGGCGGCGCCGTCACCTTTGCGCCGACGCCGTTCGATCCCCCGAATTCGACCGGCGAATTCCAGTGGGGTGGGCTTGCCGGCACCCATTGGTGGATTTGTCCGCAGGCCAACACCGCCGGCGTGCTGATGGCCCAGCGCCATATGGGCTTCTGGAACCCGTTCTTCTTCGAGTTCAAGCGCCTGGCCTATCAGGCGGTCGGGGGCTGACCGCGAAAAAAGTTCACGCCCCCGCGAATCCTTTTGGGTCTTCGCGTCCTCCTGATGGTCGAGGCATTTTGCTTCGGCTCATTTCGGAGGATGTGATGGCATTCTACAGGAAGAATATCGGTGGTCTGCATCAGGCGGTGCGGGTTGCGCTCGGAATTGCGGTTGCGATTGCCGCATTCGTTTTTCTCACCGGCGTCGCGGCGTGGCTGGTGGCGCTCGGTGGCGCAGGCTTCGCACTGACGGGGCTCGTCGGCTATTGCCCGATGTGCGCGATGGCCGGGATCGGACGAGGAGGCGTGTCGTGAGTGCGGCGGCGATCTCGTCAAGCCTGTTCGAGGCGGCCCGGCTCGGCGATCCCCAGGCGATCGCGTCTCTGCTCGAGACGGCGCAGCCGGATATCCGCCGCTACGCACGCGCCACCTGCCGCAGCTCGGCGGATGCCGAGGATGCAACCCAGGAGGCGATGTGGATCCTGTTCCGCCATGTCGGCACGATCCGCTCGCTCGTCGCCTTTTCCGCGTGGCTGTTCAGCGTGGTCCGCCGCGAATGTCTGCGGCTCGCGCGCAAGGCGGGGCTTGCGCCATCGATCGACGACGGCGAGGCGGAGGCCCTGCTGCTGTCGCGCTCCGAAGCGGATTTGCGTCTTGACGTGGCGGCTGCGTTCGAAGCGTTGCCGGCGCATTATCGCGATGTCGCGCTGATGCGGGACGTCAAGGAAATGACCATCGACGAAATCGCCGCCGCGCTCGGAGCGTCCAGGCAGACTGTGAAGGCGCGCCTGCATCGCGCCCGCGCCTTGATGCGCGAATATCTGACGAGGTGAGACATGACCGATTATCAAACGCCTGACGATCTGAAGTCTGTCCCGGCTTTCGTGGCGCTCGCGCCGGTCGAGGCCAACGCGTTCCTTGCGTTCAACCACGCGGTCGAGCGCAAGGACGGATTGATCCCGCCGAAATATCGCGAGCTGATCTCGCTCGCGGTCGCGCTCACCACGCAATGTGCCTATTGCCTGGACGTGCATACGGCGCAGGCAGCGAAAGCCGGCGCGACGCGGGAGGAAGTCGCCGAAGCGGCATTGATCGCCGCGGCCGTGCGCGCCGGGGGTACGCTCGGCCATGCGCTGCTGGCGCAGCGCTTGTTCGAGCGCCATCGAGACGAGGGAGAAGCATAGATGTCTTGTCGACGTCGGGACGCATGATTTGCCAAACTATCTCGGTCTCGATGGATTTCGCTTCGGCTGGGTCGCAGCCTGGATCGACGAGCGCGGCGATCATGGCTTTGATTATTCGCCGGGCCTGACGCGCTTGCTTGCGATGCCGCATGCGCGTGCGATGATCGACATGCCGATCGGATTGAAGCCAAGCGGCTATCGAGCCTGCGACTTGCGTGCACGCGAGCTGGTCGGCCCTGCCGTGTTTCTTGGCGCGCGCCGCGATCTCTGGACATTTCCCGACATGGCGACGGCCAATCGCCACTATTGGGAGCGGGAAGGCAAGGGCAGGGGCGTGTCGGCGCAGCTCTGGAACATCAGGGAGAAGATCAGGGACGTCGACGAGATCATGACGCCGGTGCGCCAGGCGACAATTGGCGAAGCGCATCCGGAATTGATTTTCTGGAATCTGGCAGGGTGCGTCCTTCTTCCGAAGAAGACGTCGGCGCAAGGTCGTGAGCAGCGCATCGCGCTGCTGGCGCAACGCGGCTTCACGCGCCTGGAGACATGGCTGACGCAGCGTCATGGCACCGGCATCGGCCGCGACGATCTCATCGATGCCTGTGCCTGCGCGGTCGCGGCCCGCGACAGCACACAGCGTGTCGGCGGCGAAGAGGTCGATCCGCGCGGACTGCGGATGGAGATCAATTATTGAGGTCGCGGCCTCGCGCGCCTCGATTCGGGATAAAGTGGCAATTTGTTTGAGGCGTGCAGGAACTGTCGACGGTCGGCCCGCGTTCCCCGTGCGAACCGATGACGGAGAAGCTCGTGCGATGAAGGATGCCAGTCAGTTCGCGACCGCGATGCTCGCGCTCATTTTCACCGGAACGCTGCTCGTCACCGGGCAGCTCTTCATCGAGCAACGCGCGCAGCGCGATATCGCGTACGCCGCCAGGCATCTGCTGCGGCCCCTGTAGTCCGGCTTCGATGCATGATCACTGCTCGGCCTTGCGCCGTTCGACGGCTCGCCTAGATTAGGCGGCATCTCACGAACGAAGCCGGGGTCCCGATGCCTGATCTGTCCGCCTTTCCCATCACCAAGCGCTGGCCTGCCAGGCATCCGGAGTTGCTTCAGCTTTATTCGCTGCCGACGCCGAACGGCGTCAAGGTGTCGATCATGCTGGAAGAGATCGGTCTGCCTTACGAGGTCCACCTCGTCGACTTCGGCAAGGACGACCAGAAGACGGCGGAATTCCTCTCACTCAATCCGAACGGCAAGATTCCGGCGATCCTCGATCCCAACGGTCCGGGCGGCCGGCCGCTGCCGCTGTTCGAGTCCGGGGCGATCCTGCAATACCTCGCCGAGAAGACCGGCAAGCTTCTGCCGGAGGACGCCGCGCGCCGCTACCAGGCCATCCAGTGGGTGCATTTCCAGATGGGCGGCATCGGGCCGATGTTCGGCCAGGTCGGCTTCTTCCACAAATTCGCCGGCAAGGATTTCGAGGACAAGCGGCCGCTCGACCGCTATGTCAGCGAGGCCAAGCGTCTGCTCGGCGTGATGGAGACGCATCTTTCCGGCCGGCAGTGGTTCATGGATGACGACTACACCATCGCCGATATCTCCATGCTCGGCTGGGTGCGCAATCTCATCGGTTTCTACGGCGCCGGCGATCTCGTCGAATTCAGCCAGTTCAAGTCGGTCGGTGCCTGGCTCGAACGGGGGCTGGCGCGTCCTGCCGTGCAGCGCGGGCTGAACATTCCGAAGCGGCCGTAGAATCAGGTCAGCGCCTTATGCGTCATGTAGAGCGCCATCACCGAGATGAGGGCGATCATGCCCCTGTGCAGCACCGCTTTGCTGACGCCGTTGGCCGCGCGTGCGCCGAGATCGGTGCCGATCCAGAGGCCGGCGAGAATCCCGACGATCGCCGGCCAGCCGACCATGAGCCCCTTGCTCCAGTAGATCCAGGCCGCCGGAATGTTGGTCGGGATGACCGAGAAGATGAGGCTGACGAGTTGCGCCTGGTGCTGCGGGACGCGTAGGCCCGCGGCGAGGCCGACGGTGATCGCGAGCCCGCCGCCGATGCCCATGAAGCCGGAGGAAAACCCGGCAAGCGCGCCGATGAGGAGCAGGGGGAGCCAAGGCAGTACGTCTCGGTCAACGGCCGCGTGGCTCCCGTCCTTGCGGTCGCGGCGCAGGATCAGAAGGGCGATCAGCGCGACGAGATAGACGACGTAGGTCCATTGCAGCACCGAGTCGGAGACCGCCGCCGCGGCGTAACCGCCGCCCGCACCGCCGACGAGAAATCCGAGGCCGATCCAGGCGATCCATTGCAGCGGGCTGCGATTGCCGCTCTGCCAGTAGCGGCGCACGCCGGCGAGGCCAGTGGGCGGGACCTGCGTGATCAGCGACGTCCCCTGGGCGACATGCTGCTCCGCGCCGAGCAGCAGCACGGTGAAGACGACAAGCCCGCCGCCCGGGCTCGTACCCATGAAGCCCGATGTCAGTCCGCCGACGAGACCGACGCCAATGCCTGCGAGGAGATCGTGAATCCAGGACATCGCTTACGTCCTGGTCCGTCGCTTGATGTCAGGCTTGGTCGTGCGAAATCCCTCGATCACGCCGCCGACGGCCGCCATGCAGGCCTCGACGTCAAAATCCTCGCCCCAGCATTTCTGCAGCACGAAGCCCTGGAAGATCGCGATGAGCACGCGTGCGACCGCGTCGGCGCCGAGGTCGCGCTTGATCAGGCCGTCATGCTGCCCGCGCTCGACCAGCGCCACGATCAGCGCGCGCGGCATGTCGATGCCTTCGACGACGCTGGTGCGGACGCGGCGATTGCGCAGGGCCTCCGCCCAGCCGTGAATGCCGACGCGACGCCGCGCTTCGCCGGCGGGATCGGTGAGCCATTGCGCGTAGACGCGGATCAGCGCGTGGAGTCCTTCGATCGGATCACCCGATCCCTGCGCCACCGAGTTGAGCACGGCCTCGCGACGATGCCGGTCGTCGGCGAGCGCCTCGATCAAATCGTCCTTGCTCTGGAAGTAGAGATAGACCGCGCCGTGGCTCAAGCCCGACCGTTTGACGATGTCGGCCATGCCGGTCTGATGAAAGCCTTGCTCGGCGAAGCAGGCAAGGGCCGCTTCGAGGATCTGCTGCCGCCTACCTTCGCGTTGCTTGTCGCTGATCTTGGGCATTTTGGCCGTCCATAAATAACTGACAGATCGGTCGTTTTGAGCGTTTGCCTGATGCGGCACCTATGAAGCCGGGTATTAATAAAAAACGATCAGTCAGTCATTTTTATTATCAAAGGCGATCTTGGTCAAGTCCAGACGGTCCGGAAACAGGAGGATCAAACCGTTGCCGGGGCCGTGGCTGAGGTGCGGCGGCCCGGCCGGCGATCGCGCGGCTAGAACAGCCGTCCGCCGTTCGGCACAGGCTTGCTCGGCTGCACCAGCACGACCTTGCCCTCGGCATCGGGGAAGCCGAGCGTCAACACCTCGGAGACGACCGGGCCGATCTGTCGCGGCGGGAAGTTCACGACGGCCGCGACCTGCTGCCCCACCAGCGTCTCGAGCGGATGATTTTCGGTGATCCGGGCCGAGCTCTTGCGCACGCCGATCGCGGGACCGAAGTCGATCCACAGCCGCCAGGCCGGCTTGCGTGCCTCCGGGAACGGTTTTGCATCGACGATGGTGCCGACGCGGATATCGACCGCGAGGAAGCTGTTGAAGTCGATGGTTGGCGACACGGCCGCGGCGGGATCGTGAGTGACGTGCATTGATGTATCCGTTCGGAGAGCGAGGTTCGTTCGCGATGTTGTCGCGCGAACCGGAGTTTCGTACAACGCTGCAGTCATCCAACGACGCATGCGCGAGGAAGGTCTTGCCCAACATCATCTACGGCATCAAGAACTGCGACACCATGAAGAAGGCGCGCGCCTGGCTCGACACCCATGGCGTCGCCTACGAGTTCCACGACTACAAGGCGGCGGGCGTCGAGAAGGACAAGCTCAAGCAGTGGAGCGACAAGGCTGGCTGGGAGACGCTGCTCAATCGCGCCGGCACGACCTTCAAGAAGCTGCCGGATTCCGACAAGGAAGGCCTCACCGAGAAGAAGGCGCTGGCGCTGATGCTAGCGCAACCATCGATGATCAAGCGGCCGGTGCTCGAAGTCGGCGGCAAGCTTCTGGTCGGCTTCAAGCCGGATATCTATGCCAAGGAAGTCAAGGCCAAGTAAGTCGGCGCGAAATCGCGCTGACCCTAGTTCAGCTCGACGATTTCGGTGGTGACGCCCGGCTGATCGGCGAACTCGACGACGTCGGCGGCGGCGATCCGGCCGGGGGCGCGATGGAAGAGATCGCGGTCGATCACCGCGCGCAGTTTCGGGCGCGGCAGCGCGTCATTTCCGCGCATCAGATTCTTGATCTCGAAGCCGCCGTCCTCGCAGAACGTCTTGAGCGAGGCGATGACGTGGCAGACCTTGCCGTCGGTCTGGAACGGCAGCAGCAGCCGTTCATAGGCAACCACGCGGCCATAGATGTCGTCGACGTCGGCCACGCTGTAGACCGGAAGGCCGCGCGCCACACATTCATAATAGATCGGCATCACGAAGGGTGCGAGGCGCGGCCCGATATAGTCGTCGAGCAGAACGCCTTTGCCGGTCTGTCCATAGGCGCGCGAGATGCGCGTGCCCTCGCTCTGGATGATGAGGCGCGGCGTCGGCGCCGAGATGTCGACGGTATAATAGATGAGATCGGACAGCTCTTCCTCGAGCCGCGCGGGCTGATACTCCCAGATCGCCGGCACCATCTGCCCGCGCGCATAAAGTCGCAGCCACGTGTTCAGGAGATCACGCTGCCTGATCGACTTGACGACAGAAGGAGCGGCGCTTGCAAAATCCAAGGCAATTTCCAAGACAATATTCCCGACGCATAAAACCCGCGCATGATCCATGCGGCGGGAAAATTTTCTATGAAGGCTGGCGCGCGGGATGAAAGACCGTTAACGACGGCTTGATGACCGGTGCCTTGCGAACCGGGAGGCCGGGCAGGCGACATCAAAACGCGTCCGACTAAGGGAGCATAAGCCTCCCGGCCGGAGACCTGATCTGCTCAGCTTTCCGCCTTGCCTAACCCCCGTCACCTCCGGCATATTCCGCGCCCGGAGGCGACGTTCCGGGACAGGCTCCAAGGCCCCCGGAAAGCCGAAGTAACTAAGGACAGCCACGCGTATTGTGCGGGCAGGGGGAAATCTGTTTGGCCGATGAGTTCATTCTCGAAACGGAAGGCTTGACCAAGGAGTTCGCGGGCTTCTTCGCCGTCCGCGACGTTGCGCTCAAGGTTCGCCGTGGGAGCATTCACGCGTTGATCGGCCCGAACGGGGCGGGCAAGACGACGTGCTTCAATCTTTTGACCAAGTTCCTCAAACCGTCCGCCGGCAAAATTCTGTACAAGGGGCAGGACATCACGGCGATGGCGCCAGCCGACGTGGCGCGCCTTGGACTGGTCCGTTCATTCCAGATCTCGGCGGTATTTCCGCATCTCACCGCGCTGGAAAACGTTCGCGTCGCGCTCCAGCGCCAGCACGGCAGTTCCTTCGATTTCTGGCGCTCCAAGTCCGTGCTCAACCGCTTCAACGATCGCGCGCGTGAACTGTTGAACGATGTCGGCCTCAGCGAGTTTGCCAATACGCCCGCGGTCGAGATGGCCTACGGCCGCAAGCGCGCGCTCGAGATCGCAACGACGCTCGCGCTCGACCCCGAGATGATGTTGCTGGACGAGCCGATGGCCGGCATGGGCCACGAGGACATCGACAAGATCGCGGCGCTGATCAAGCGCATCTCCGCGAAGTACACCATCCTGATGGTCGAGCATAATCTGAGCGTCGTGGCCAATCTCTCCGACATCATCACCGTGCTGACGCGCGGGCAGGTGCTGGCGCAAGGCCATTACAGCGAGCTCACCAAGGACGAGCGCGTCAAGGAAGCCTATCTGGGAGCCGGTCATGCGTGAGACTGCAACCGCGGACGCTCCCGCAAAAGCCGCAACCGGCGGCAACATCCTCCAGGTCCGCAACCTGGAAGCGTGGTACGGCGAGTCCCACATCCTGCACGGGATCAATTTCGACGTGAACGCGGGCGAGGTGGTTACGCTGCTCGGCCGCAACGGCGCCGGCAAGACGACCACGCTGAAGTCGATCATGGGCATCATCGGCAAGCGGACCGGCTCGGTGAAGTTCAACAACCAGGACATCATCCGCGCGACCTCCGACAAGATCGCGCGGATGGGCATCGCGTTCTGCCCGGAGGAACGCGGCATTTTCTCCAGTCTCGATGTGCGGGAGAATTTGTTGCTGCCGCCGGTGGTTCGCCCGGGTGGATTGCCGCTCGAGCAGATCTTCGATCTGTTTCCGAATCTGAAGGAACGTCTCAACAGCCAGGGCACCAAGCTCTCCGGCGGTGAGCAGCAGATGCTCGCGATCGCGCGCATCCTGCGCACCGGCGCGAGCTTCCTGATGCTGGACGAGCCGACCGAAGGTCTTGCGCCTGTCATTATCCAGCAGATCGGCCACACCATTGCACGGCTCAAGAAGGAGGGTTTTACCATCCTCCTGGTCGAGCAGAACTTCCGGTTCGCATCCACCGTCGCCGACCGCTACTACGTGGTCGAGCACGGCAAGATCATTGACGGATTTTCCAATTCGGAGCTTGCCGCCAACATGGACAAGCTCCACACCTATCTCGGCGTCTAAGACGGCCAAGCGTCAAACGGCCACGAGAAAATTCACGAGGGAAGTAGCATGAAAAAGTCGATTGCGTCGTTTCTGCTCGGCACGGCGTTGGCCGTCACCACGGCTGGCGTAGCCTTTGCGCAGGACAAGACCGTCAAGATCGGCGCGCTGTCCGATCAGTCCGGCCTCTACGCCGACCTCGGCGGTCCCGGCTCGACGCTCGCCGCCCAGATGGCCGTCGAAGATTCCGGCCTTGCGGCGAAGGGCTGGAAGATCGACATCATCTCCGGCGATCACCAGAACAAGCCCGACATCGGCACCGCGATCGCGCGGCAATGGTTCGACGTCGACAAGGTCGACATCATCGTCGACGTGCCGAATTCCGGCGTGGCGCTCGCCGTCAACAACGTCATCAAGGAAAAGAATGGCGTCTACATCAACTCGGGCGCCGCGACCTCGGACCTCACCAACGCGCAGTGCTCGCCCAACACGGTGCACTGGACCTACGACACCTACATGCTGGCCCATACCACGGGGCAGGCGCTGGTGAAGGCCGGTGGCGACAGCTGGTTCTTCCTGACCGCGGACTACGCCTTCGGTGCGGCGCTCGAGCGCGACACCACGGCCGTGGTCACCGCCAACGGCGGCAAGGTGGTCGGCGGCGTCAAGCATCCGCTCAACACGCCGGACTTCTCCTCGTTCCTGCTGCAGGCACAGGCTTCCAAGGCCAAGATCATCGGCCTTGCCAATGCCGGCGGCGACACCACCAACTCGATCAAGCAGGCGGCCGAGTTCGGCATCGTCAAGGGTGGCCAGAAGCTCGCGGCGTTGCTGCTGTTCCTCACCGACGTCAAGGCGATCGGTCTCGAGACCGCGCAGGGCCTCAACTTCACCGAGACCTTCTACTGGGACATGAACGACCAGACCCGGGCGTTCTCCAAGCGCTTCTCCGAGAAGATGAAGAACAACGCGCCGCCCACCATGGTGCAGGCCGGCGTCTATGCGGGCGTGCGTCACTATCTCAAGACGCTGGAAGCGCTCGGCGGCAATCCCCATGACGGCGTCAAGGTCGTCGAGAAGATGAAGTCGTTGCCGACGGAGGACGACCTGTTCGGCAAGGGCGAGATCCAGCCGAACGGCCGCACCATCCACAGCGCCTACCTGTTCGAGGTGAAGAAGCCCTCGGAGTCCAAGGGGCCGTGGGACTTCTACAAGCTGGTCGGCACCGTGCCGGGCGACCAGGCTTTCACGCCGCTGTCCGAGAGCAAGTGCGCGCTCTTGAAGAAGTAAGATAACCGCCCGCAGGCCATCAGGCCTGCGGGCGATTTTCAGGCAACGCCGAAGGGACCGGGTGCGGGATCGATGCAGGCTCTTTACGCTCAGCTACTGGTGGGATTGATCAACGGCTCGTTCTACGCGCTGCTCAGTCTCGGGCTTGCCGTGATCTTCGGCATGCTCAACATCATCAATTTCGCCCACGGCGCGCTCTACATGATGGGCGCGTTCGTTGCCTATTTCCTGCTGAGCCTCGGCGGCATCAACTACTGGTGGGCGCTGCTGATCGCGCCTGTTATCGTCGGCATCTTCGGCATGATCCTGGAACGGACCATGCTGCAATGGCTGACGGGGCTCGACCACCTCTACGGCCTGCTCCTGACCTTCGGGATCGCGCTGATCGTGCAGGGCGTGTTCCAGAACTATTTCGGCTCCTCCGGTCTGCCTTATGCGATTCCGGACCAGCTCAAGGGCGGCATGAATCTCGGCTTCATGTTCCTGCCGATCTATCGCGGCTGGGTCGTCATCTTCTCGCTGGTGGTGTGTATCGCCACCTGGTTCCTGATCGAGAAGACGCGGCTCGGTGCTAACCTGCGCGCTGCCACTGAAAATCCGACGCTGGTGCGCGCTTTCGGCATCAACGTGCCGCGCATGATTACGCTGACCTACGGTCTCGGCGTCGGCCTTGCCGCGCTCGCCGGTGTGCTCTCGGCGCCGATCAACCAGGTGCGGCCGTTGATGGGCGCCGACCTCATCATCGTCGTGTTCGCGGTGGTCGTGATCGGCGGCATGGGATCAATCATGGGCTCCATCATCACCGGCTTTGCGCTCGGTGTGATCGAGGGCCTGACCAAGTATTTCTACCCCGAGGCCTCCAACACCGTCGTGTTCGTGCTGATGGTGCTGGTGCTCTTGGTGAAGCCAACGGGACTGACGGGAAGGGCGGCCTGATATGACAGCCTTGACGGACGACACGCTGCCGGTAACCCCGCGCGCGATGCGTGACGAGATGGTCGTGTTCGTGGTGATGGCGCTGCTGCTGGCGTCGGTGCCCTTCACGGGCGTCTATCCGTTCTTCGTGATGCAGGCGCTGTGCTTTGCGCTGCTTGCCTGCGCCTTCAACCTGCTGATCGGCTATGGCGGCCTGTTGTCGTTCGGCCACGCAATGTTCATGGGCACCGCCGGCTATTGCAGCGCGCACGCGCTGAAAGTGTGGGCGTTGCCGCCGGAGCTCGGCATCCTCGTTGGAATCGCCGCGGCGTTCGGGCTGTCGCTCATCACCGGCTATATCTCGATCCGCCGCCAGGGCATCTATTTCTCGATGATCACGCTGGCGCTGTCGCAGCTCCTGTACTTCATCTACCTCCAGGCGCCGTTCACCCATGGTGAGGACGGCATTCAGGGCATTCCGCAGGGGCGGATGTTCGGCTTGCTCGATCTCTCCAAGCCGACGGTGCTTTATTACGTCGTGTTGGCCGGCTTCCTCGCCGGCTTCCTGCTGATCTACCGCATCATCAACTCGCCGTTCGGTGAAGTGCTGAAGTCGATCCGCGAGAACGAGCCGCGCGCGATCTCGCTCGGCTACCGGACCGACCAATATAAATTCCTGGCTTTCGTCCTGTCCGGCACGCTGGCCGGCTTTGCCGGATCGCTGAAGGTGTTCGTGGCGCAGAATGCCTCGCTCACCGACGTGCACTGGACGATGTCGGGCGAGGTCGTGCTGATGACGCTGGTTGGCGGTCTCGGCACCATCTTCGGCCCCGTGGTTGGTGCCTTCGCGATCATCGCCATGCAGCAATATCTGGCGGGTTTTGGCCAATGGGTGACGGTGATCCAGGGCTCGATCTTCGTGGTCTGCGTGCTCACCTTCCGCCGCGGCGTCATCGGCGAAATCGCTCATTACTTCCGGCGCTCGCTATAAACCTTTGATATCGCACCAATTTCATTGGTGCGCGAATCCGGTGGATGATCCTGCTCCGCGGGCGTGAGATGACACGCGCGCGGAGCGGAAATGGTCTATGACAGTTTTGTGACGGCCTATTCGGGCCGGGCCATTTCCAACCGGTAGCCTATCCCCATGATGCGATGGTTTCGCGCTTTCCTGCCCAAGGAAGAACGGTTCTTCGACCTGTTCGACCGCCATGCACAGACGGTGATCCAGGGCTCGATCGCGCTCCAGGGCATGCTCAACGGGGGAGAGGAGACGCCGGTCTACTGTCAGCGCGTCAACCAGTTCGAGAACGACGCCGACAACATCACCCGTGAGGTGCTGACGGCGGTGCGCCGCACCTTCATCACCCCCTTCGACCGCGGCGACATCAAGAACCTGATCACCTCGATGGACGATGCCATCGACCAGATGCAGCAGACGGCCAAGGCCGTGATGCTGTTCGAGGTGCGCACCTTCGAGCCGCCGATGCGGGAGATTGGCGGACTGCTGATCGAATGCGCCAATCTCGTGGGGCGCGCGTTGCCGCTGATGCAGTCGATCGGCCCGAACGTCGCGATGCTGACCGCGATCACGGAAGAGCTAGGCAAGCTCGAGGGTCGGGTCGACGATCTCCACGACATCGGGCTGAAGGAGCTGTTTCTCAAGCACCGTGATGGTAGCGCGATGGATTTCATCGTCGGCGTCGAGATCTACGACCATCTCGAAAAGGTGGCCGACCGTTTCGACGACGTCGCGAACGAGATCAACAGCATCGTCATCGAGCAAGTTTAGGGCAGGGGTCGCGCCGTGGATGCTGCGCTCGGACTTCCTGTCCTCGTCGGCTTGATCGCCGTCGCGCTGCTGTTCGACTTCCTGAACGGCCTGCACGACGCCGCCAATTCGATCGCGACCATCGTTTCGACCCGCGTGCTGCGGCCGCAATTCGCGGTGCTCTGGGCCGCGTTCTTCAATTTCATCGCCTTCATGGTGTTCGGGCTGCATGTTGCCCAGACCATCGGCACCGGCATCATCGATCCCGCGGTCGTCGACGCCCAGGTGATCTTCGCGGCGCTCGTCGGCGCGATCGTCTGGAACCTCGTGACCTGGGGGCTCGGCATCCCATCCTCGTCGTCGCATGCGCTGATCGGCGGTCTCGTCGGCGGCGGCATGGCCAAGGCGGGGATCTC
This sequence comes from Bradyrhizobium sp. MI1.7, assembly GCF_055811795.1. Classification (NCBI taxonomy): domain Bacteria; kingdom Pseudomonadati; phylum Pseudomonadota; class Alphaproteobacteria; order Hyphomicrobiales; family Nitrobacteraceae; genus Bradyrhizobium; species Bradyrhizobium sp. MI1.7. The sequence goes on along the minus strand of NZ_JBVVPO010000001.1, from coordinate 126,392 downwards.
GGCTGCGGTGTGGAGCGGACTGTCCAAGGCGGTGCTGGCGATCGTGCTGTCGCCGCTGGTCGGTTTCCTGCTCGCGATGATGCTGGTCGCGATCGTGTCCTGGCTCTCGGTGCGCTCGACGCCGTTCGCGGTTGATCGCGCCTTCCGCATCCTGCAATTCGCCTCCGCCTCGCTCTATTCGCTCGGCCATGGCGGTAATGACGCCCAAAAGACCATGGGCATCATCGCCGTGCTGCTCTATTCGCAGGGGCATCTCGGCGGTGAATTCTCGGTGCCGTTCTGGGTGGTGCTGTCCTGCCAGGCCGCGATGGCGCTGGGCACGCTGATGGGCGGCTGGCGTATCGTCCGCACCATGGGCCTGCGCATCACCAAGCTGACGCCGATGCAGGGCTTTTGCGCCGAGACCGGCGGCGCCGCGACGCTGTTCATGGCGACCTTCCTCGGCGTTCCCGTCTCGACCACCCACACCATTACCGGCGCGATCGTCGGCGTCGGCGCGGCCCGCCGCGTCTCGGCGGTGCGCTGGAACGTCGCGAGCTCGATCGTCTATGCCTGGGTGATCACGATCCCGGCCTCGGCCATTGTCGCGGCGCTGACCTGGTGGGCGGTCCAGATTCTCGTCAGGTGACGAATTTCAGCCCTGCGATGCCGGCGACGATCAGCCCAATGCTGGCGAGGCGGAACGCCGTGGCCGGCTCGCCGAACAGAATGATGCCAAGCGTGGCGGTACCGACCGCGCCGATGCCGGTCCAGACCGCATAGGCGGTTCCGACGGGCAGCGATTTGAGGGCTAAACCGAGCAGGATGACGCTGCCGGCCATCGCCGCGAGCGTGATGACGGACGGAACAAGCTTGGTAAAACCCTCGGTGTATTTCAGGCCGATCGCCCAGGTAATCTCGAGAAGACCGGCGACGAACAGGATGCTCCAGGCCATGACGACCCTCCATTCAAGGCAGGGTCGTCCCCGCGGCGGATATGCTGATGAGGGGGGAGGCCGTCCTCCCCGGGAGCGGATATGGGGCTGGCCGTAGGGCTCCGCAATCACCACATGAGGCTTGATCAGGCCCATTTTCCCTGCCAAACGCTCCCGCCATGTCCGACATCGCCATATCAGCCGACTCGCCGGCCCGTTCCCCGCTTGCCACCGAGGTGGCGCGGCGGCGCACCTTCGCGATCATCTCCCACCCGGACGCGGGCAAAACCACGCTGACCGAGAAACTGCTGCTGTTCGGCGGCGCCATCAATCTCGCCGGCCAGGTCAAGGCCAAGGGCGAGCGGCGCAACACCCGTTCGGACTGGATGAAGATCGAGCGCGAGCGCGGCATCTCGGTCGTGACCTCGGTCATGACGTTCGAGTTCGAGGGTCTCGTGTTCAATCTGCTGGACACGCCGGGCCACGAGGACTTTTCGGAGGACACCTACCGTACGCTCACGGCCGTCGACTCCGCCGTCATGGTGATCGACGCTGCCAAGGGCATCGAGGCGCGCACCCGAAAGCTGTTCGAAGTCTGCCGCCTGCGCGACATTCCGATCATCACCTTCATCAACAAGATGGACCGCGAGAGCCGCGACGTGTTCGAGCTGCTCGACGAGATCGAGAAGACGCTCGCGCTCGACACCACGCCGATGACCTGGCCGGTCGGCCGCGGCCGCGATTTCCTCGGCACCTATGACGTTGCCAATGGCGGCGTGCGTCTGCTCGAAGGCGGCGGCGCCAAGACCGGCGCTGCACAGCAGATCGAGATCGCCGAGCTCGGCAAGCTCAACGCCAACCTCGATGTCGGCGCGGTCAAGGACGAGCTCGAGCTTGTCACCGAGGCCTCGAAACCGTTCGAACTCGCCGCCTTTCGCGAGGGGCATCTGACGCCGGTCTATTTCGGCAGCGCGCTGCGCAATTTCGGCGTCGGCGACCTCCTGGAAGGCCTCGGCAAGTTCGCGCCGGAGCCGCGCGCGCAGGAGAGCGACCAGCGCAAGGTCGAGGCGACCGACCCGCGCATGAGCGCCTTCGTGTTCAAGATCCAGGCGAACATGGATCCGAACCACCGCGACCGCATTGCTTTTGCGCGCCTGTGCTCCGGCAAGCTCAGCCGCGGCATGAAGGCGAAGCTGGTGCGCACCGGCAAGAGCATGCCGCTGTCGAGCCCGCAATTCTTCTTCGCACAGGACCGGTCGGTCGCGGACGAAGCCTTCGCCGGCGACGTCGTCGGCATTCCCAATCACGGCACGCTGCGCATCGGCGACACCCTGACCGAGGGCGAGGATTTCACCTTCGTCGGCGTGCCGAGCTTCGCGCCGGAAATCGTCCGCCGCGTGCGTCTCACCGACGCGATGAAGGCGAAGAAGCTGAAGGAAGCGCTTCAGCAAATGTCCGAAGAGGGCGTGGTGCAGGTGTTCCGCCCGCGCGACGGCGCACCGGCGCTGGTCGGCGTGGTCGGCGCGCTGCAGCTTGACGTGCTGAAGGCACGGCTCGAGGCGGAATATTCGCTGCCCGTCGAGTTCGAGGTCAGCGAGTTCCAGCTCGCCCGGTGGGTCTCATCCGAAGATCGCAAGAAGCTCGACACTTTCATCGCCGCCAACACCTCGAGCATCGCCGACGATGTCGACGGCGATCCCGTGTATCTGGCGAGAAACGAGTTCTATCTCGGCTACGCCAGGGAGCGCGCCGAGGGCATCGAGTTCACGAACGTCAAGGACGTCAAGAAGAAGGGGTAGGGCGTACTCCGCGCGCTGCTGCGTGGCCACACTCCGCTGTCATTCCCCGCGAAGGCGGGGAATCCAGTACGCCGCAGCCTCTCGATTCCATCACCGCCGTCTCGGAGTACTGGGTCGCCCGGTCAAGCCGGGCGACGACACCGTGACTAAACCCGAGCAGGTGAACAGCCGGAGGCGTGGCGCGTTCGTTTGCAATGCCCCGGTTGTGGGTGTGTCATTTTGAGCTCGCATCA
>NZ_JBVVPO010000001.1:0-123436 GCF_055811795.1 Bradyrhizobium sp. MI1.7 | reverse complement strand
CCCGCCCCCCCCCCCCGGCGGGGCCGCACACCCCCCCCCCCCCCCCCCCCCCCCCCCCCCCCCCGCGGGCGGGGGGGGGGGGGCGCCCCCCCCCCCCCCCCCCACGACACCGGAGCTAAACGCGAGCATGTGAACAGCCGTAGGCTTGACGCGTTCGTTGGCAATGCCACGTTTGTGCGTGTGACATTGTGAGCTCGCATCATGTGGCGCGGCATCCTCGTTTTCCTCCTATTGGCGATATCGACGGTTGCCGCCGATGCGCAGCGCCGCCAGATCAATCCGATCCCGTTTTCGCATGAGCCGTGCAGCGTGCTCGACGGCCGGCCCTGCACGCCGTACTATTGCAGCCCGCTCGAGCCCGGCCCCTGCATTCCCGAGATCGATTATCCCTACGGTCAGAACCTCCAGCTCACGATCGAAACCGTGCCGACGGAGGCTGATCGCGCCAAATACCGGAAGCCGGATCACGATCTCGATACGATCGGCGATCTCTTCGCCGAGCTGCGCACCTGCTGGTCGCCGCCATCGGACAATGCGCGCGCGGGCATGCAGATGGCGGTGCGCTTCAGCTTCAACAAGGCAGGCGGCATGATCGGTCCGCCGCAGCTGACCTATGCGACCGCGGGCGTCCCGGCCGATACCCGAACGACCTATCTCAACGCGATCAATTCATCGCTGAAAGCCTGCCTGCCGCTCAAATTCACCAGCGGCCTCGGCGGCGCTCTGGCCGGACGCCCGATCGCGATCCGCTATGTCGATAATCGCGAGCTTGGAAAATAGCTCTATCCCCGCATCTTGCGGACTGCGCTTGCGCGGGTCTCGCAGGATGAAGGCCGCGCTGTTGCAGACCCGAGCCTTCACGCCTGACCATGAGGCGTGAGAGTTGCGACCCGCGCCCAATCGATGATACGCCATGGGCGGGGGCGCTGGTTGAGGGGAGGATGTCGTGGGTCTGCTGGTCATGATCCTGGGGCTGATGCTGTTTTTTGCGGCCCATGTTTTCACAACGAAACGAGAGGCGCGCGCGCAAGCGATCGCGAGACTGGGCGAGGGGACCTACAAGATCCTCTATGCGGCCGTCTCGCTTGCGGGATTGGCGCTGATCATCTGGGGCTTTGCCCATTATCGCGCTGCCGGAATGATCCCGGTTTGGGAGCCGCCGGTCGCATTCAAGCACATTACAGTCGCGCTGATGCTGCCCGCGGTCATCCTGGTGGTGGCGTCCTACTTGCGCGGGCGCATCTATGCGACGCTGAAGCATCCGATGCTGGCGGGCATCAAATTGTGGGCGGCCGCGCATCTGCTTGCCAATGGCGATCTCGGCTCCATCATCCTGTTTGGCTCGTTCCTGGGCTGGGCCGTGTACGACCGCATCTCGCTGAAGCATCGCACCGATGGCGGCGGCCCGCCGATTCCAGTGGGTGGGGTGACCAATGATCTGATCGCTGTTGCAGTCGGCGTCGTCGCCTATCTCGCGCTGGCTTTCGCATTCCACCCGGTTGTGATCGGCGTTCCCGTCATGGGGGGCTAACGACAGCCGATCAGCGCAAGACGGTTCCGCGCAGCCGTGCGCGGAACGTGACAAGCAACAGCCGAGGGCATCCCGATGGACTGGTCGCAATCTCAGATCCCGCCGATGCGGTTCGAGGCGCGCTTCGGCGATCGGGTGGTGCCGGCCTTCAGCGACCGGCCGGCGAGCCTGTGGGCGATGATCGCGGACGCTTGCGCCCGCAATCCTGACGGCGAAGCGCTGATCGCAGGCGATGTCCGGTTGAGCTGGCGGCAGGCCGTGGAGCAGGCCGCGCGGATCGCGGCGGGCTTTCGCAAGCTCGGCCTGCAGCGTGGCGATCGCGTCGCGATCCTGCTCGGCAATCGTATCGAATTTCCACTGCTGCTGTTTGCCGCTGCGCATGAGGGGCTGGTGACGGTGCTGCTCGGCACGCGCCAGCAGAAGCCTGAGATCGCCTATGTCCTCGCCGATTGCGGCGCCAGGATCCTGATCCATGAAGCAGGGCTCACCGAGCGGCTGCCCGATGCGCTTGATGTTCCCGACGTCATCCGCCGCATCGCCGTCGACAGCGATCAGGCCCTGTCGCGTTTCGCCGTGCTCGCCGACAACGTCCCGGCACCGGCGCCGGTCGAGATCGGCGAGGAGGACACCGCGATGATCCTGTACACCTCGGGCACGACGGGCAAGCCGAAGGGCGCGATGCTCGCCCATTGCAACATCGTCCATTCCTCGATGGTGTTCGTCTCCTGCCTGCAATTGACGGAAGCGGACCGTTCGATCGCGGCGGTGCCGCTCGGCCACGTCACCGGCGTCGTAGCCAACATCACGACCATGATCCGCTGCGGCGGCGCGCTGATCATCATGCCCGAGTTCAAGGCTGCCGATTATCTCAGGCTCGCCGCGCGCGAGCGCGTCACCTACACCGTGATGGTGCCGGCGATGTACAATCTCTGCCTGCTCCAGCCCGATTTCGACAGCTACGATCTCTCGAGCTGGCGCATCGGCGGCTTTGGCGGCGCGCCGATGCCGGTCGCGACCATCGAGAAGCTCAAGGCGACGATTCCCGGCCTGAAGCTCGCGAACTGCTACGGCTCGACCGAGACGACGTCGCCCTCGACGATCATGCCGGGCGAGCTGACCGCGAGCCACATCGACAGTGTCGGCCTGCCGTGTCCGGGTGCCCGCATCGTCGCGATGGGAGCGGACGGGCGCGAGCTGCCCGCTGGCGAGATCGGCGAGCTCTGGATCCAGAGCGCCTCCGTCATCAAGGGCTACTGGAATAATCCGAAGGCGACGGCCGAAAGCTTCACGGGTGGCTTCTGGCATTCCGGTGATCTCGGCTCGGTCGATGCGGAGGGGTTTGTCCGCGTGTTCGACCGGCAGAAGGACATGATCAATCGCGGCGGCCTGAAGATCTATTCGGCCGAGGTCGAGTCCGTGCTGGCCGGCCACCCCGCCGTGGTCGAGAGCGCGATCATTGCCAAGGCCTGCCCGGTGCTGGGCGAGCGCGTCCACGCCGTGGTGGTGACGCGCGCCCCGGTGACCGGCGAGGCCTTGCGCGCCTGGTGCGCGGAGCGGCTGTCCGACTACAAGGTCCCCGAAACCATGGCGATCACCCCCGAGCCGCTGCCGCGCAATGCCAACGGCAAGGTGCTGAAGCGGCAGCTGCGGGAGCTCCTGGGAACCTGAGCCGGACAGGCCGGTCCGGGCTGTTCCGGGTGGTTAACGCCTTGATTGGGCTCGCTTTGCCTTGCCACCGCCATATCGTTAGGGTACCCCGCCGCCACGTGGGGGACGGGGATTCCTGACGCGAACGCATTGGCGCGCGCACCCGGACGGGCATGGGATTAACATAAGTGTCTGAATTATTTGACGAAGTCGACGAGGAAGTACGTCGCGAACAGCTCAAGAAGCTGTGGGACAAGTATTCGATCGTCTTCATTGCCCTGATGGTGCTGATCGTGGCTGCTGTGGGCGGCTGGCGCGGCTACCAGTACCTGGAGGGCAAGAAGGCCGCCGAGGCCGGCGCCGCCTTCGAGAAGGCCGCTGAGCTGTCCGACCAGGACAAGCACGCGGAGGCCGAGGCCGCCTTCACCGCGCTCGCCGCCAAGGCTCCCTCGGGTTATCGCACCCTGGCGCGGCTACGTGCCGCGGCCGAGGCAGCGCCCCGCGATCCCAAGGCGGCCGCCAAGATGTTTGACGACATCGCCGCCGATCGCAGCATCGGTGGTGAGTGGCAGGACCTGGCGAAGATTCGCGCCGCCGGCTTGCTGGTCGACAGCGCGTCCTATGCCGACATGCAGCAGCGGCTGGAGTCCTCCGCCGCGCCCAAATCCACGTTCCGCCACAGCGCCCGCGAGTTGCTGGCGCTATCGGCCTGGCGCAACAACGACATGACCGCGGCCCGCAAATGGCTCGACGCGATTGCCGAGGACGGCGAAACGCCGCCCGGTTTGCGCTCACGCGCCGAGGCGCTCCAGGCCCTGCTGCCGCCCGTCGCCAAAAGCTGACCAAGAGCTGACCTTCGGGCTCTCTGACGTAGACGAGACACAAGATGCGCCGCACGCCACGCTTGATCGCAGCCGCCGTCCTGATCGCCTTCACGGGCATCCTGGGCGGCTGCTCCAGCTTCGATCCAAGCGACATGCTCGACTTCCTCGACACCAAGAAGAAGCTGCCGGGCGACCGCAAGCCGGTCTTCCCGGAGGGCGTTCCGGGCCTCGAGCAGGGCGTGCCGCGGGAGATGTACAAGGGCGCAGCACAGCAGCAGCCGGATCCGAACGCACCGGCCGTCGCGGCTCTGCCCGCCGAGCCGCCGCCCGAGGCCAAGCCGGCAAAGGGTACCAAGGCGAAGAAGACCAAACAGCCTGCCAGCACCGCGGCCGCGCCCGCTGAGGCGCCGGCGGGCGAGGTCGACGGCGAGGCCCAGCCGGAGGCCGCGCCGCCCACGGCCGCTCCGCCGCCCAAGCAGAAGATCGTGCGCAAGCGCACCACCGCCCCGCCGCCGGATCAACCCGTCCAGCAGGCGCAACCGACCCAGACCACCCAGCAGCAATCGCAGGGAGCTTTCCCGGCACCGATGCCGAGCGGCAGCTTTTCGCGCTGATCCCTTCATTACATTGACAGGCGCGGCCTTCGCAGCGCACGAATGACCGATGTCCTTCACGATTGCTATTATCGGCCGGCCCAATGTCGGCAAATCGACGCTGTTCAACCGCCTGGTTGGGCAGAAGCTCGCGCTCGTCGATGACCTGCCGGGCGTTACCCGCGACCGCCGCGAAGGCGAGGCCAGGCTCGGCGACCTCGAATTCACCATCATCGACACCGCTGGCCTCGACGAGGGCGCCAAGGGCTCGCTGACCGCGCGCATGCAGGAGCAGACCGAGGCCGCGATCGCACAGGCCGACGCGCTGTTCTTCGTCATCGACGCCCGCATCGGCCTGACGCCCACCGACCGCGCCTTCGCCGATTTCGCCCGCAAGGCCGACAAGCCGGTACTGCTGGTCGCCAACAAGAGCGAAGGCAAGCATGGCGATGCCGGCGCGATGGAGGCCTTTGCGCTCGGCCTCGGCGATCCCATCCAGGTCTCGGCCGAGCACGGCGAGGGCATGGGCGAGCTGTATGACGCGCTCCGTGAGTTGATGCCGGAGCCTGTCGACGAAGATGAAGCCGATGACGATGAGCCGCTGACCGAGGAGGAGGCCGCGACGCGTCCGATCCGCGTCGCCATCGTCGGCCGGCCCAATGCCGGCAAGTCGACGCTGATCAACCATCTGCTCGGCGAGGAGCGCCTGCTGACGAGCCCGGAGGCAGGCACCACGCGCGATTCCATCGCGGTCGAGATCAACTGGAGGGGCCGCGAATTTCGCGTGTTCGATACCGCAGGCCTGCGCCGTCGCTCGCGCATCGAGGAAAAGCTCGAGAAGCTCTCGGTCGCCGACGCGTTGCGCGCGGTCCGCTTTGCCGAAGTCGTCGTGATGATGATGGATACGCAGAACCGCTTCGAGGAGCAGGATCTGCGCATCGCCGATCTGATCGAGCGCGAAGGCCGCGCGGTCGTGCTCGCAGTCAACAAATGGGATTTGATGGAGACCAAGGGCGGCGGCGCCATCTCGGGCCTGCGCCGGGATGCCGACCATTGGCTGCCGCAGATCAAGGGCGTGCCGATCGTCGCCGTATCAGGTCTGATGGGCGAGGGCATCGATCGGCTGATGCAGGCGATCCAGGACGCCTACGCGGTCTGGAACAGGCGCGTGCCGACTTCCGCGCTCAATCGCTGGTTCGAGCAGGCCGTGCAGGCCAATCCGCCGCCGGCGGTGTCCGGCAGACGGCTCAAGCTGAATTATATCACGCAGAACAAGGCGCGTCCGCCGAGCTTCGTGCTGTTCTGCTCGCGCGCGGACGCGGTGCCGCAGTCCTATTTGCGCTACCTGACCAATTCCATGCGCGAGGCCTTTGAGCTGCCGGGTACGCCGGTGCGCATCACCTTGCGCGAAAAGGCCAACCCCTTCGCCCACAAGCGCAAGCGGCCGTCGTGAGCAACGATGCCGGCGAGGCGACGGCGCGAAGCGCTGCGCCGGTCCGGCGTGGTGCCGTCGCCTTCATCTTCGTCACCATCCTGCTCGACATGCTCGCGCTCGGCGTGATCATGCCGATCCTGCCGAAGCTGATCGAGAGCTTCGTCGACAACGACACCGCGCATGCGGCCCGCATCTTCGGCCTGTTCGGCACCGCCTGGGCGCTGATGCAGTTCGTGTTCTCGCCGGTGCTCGGCGCGCTGTCGGATCGCTTCGGACGGCGGCCGGTGGTGCTGCTGTCGAATTTCGGGCTCGCCGCCGACTATGTGCTGATGGCGCTCGCGCCGTCGCTGCTCTGGTTGTTCATCGGCCGCGTGATCTCGGGCATCACCTCGGCGAGCATTTCGACCGCCTTTGCCTATATCGCCGACATCACGCCGCCGGAGCGGCGCGCGGCCGTCTTCGGCAGGATTGGAGCTGCCTTCGGCGCCGGCTTCATCCTGGGCCCGGCGCTCGGCGGCCTGCTCGGCGATATCGATCCGCGGCTGCCGTTCTGGGCGTCGGCGGCTTTGAGCTTTGCCAATGCGCTCTATGGGCTCTTCGTCCTGCCGGAATCGCTGGCGCCGGAGCGGCGCGCGCCGTTCCGCTGGACCAGCGCCAATCCGGTCGGAGCGCTGCACTTGCTGCGTTCCAACGCGGCGTTGGCCGCGTTATCCATCGTCAACTTCATCGCACAAGTCGCGCATGTCGTGCTGCCCTCGACTTTCGTGCTCTATGCGACCTATCGCTACGGCTGGGATTCCAAGACCGTGGGTCTGACGCTCGCGATGGTCGGCATCTGCGCCATGGTGGTGCAGGGGCTCGCCATCGGCCCGATCGTGCGCGTGCTCGGCGAGCGGAATGCGCTGGTGCTCGGTCTGTGCTGTGGCGCGATTGGCTTCGTGATCTTCGGCGCGGCGCCGACCGGCCCGCTGTTCTGGATCGGCATTCCCGTGATGTCGCTGTGGGGAATCTCGGGCGCCGCCATGCAATCCTTGATGACGCGGCTGGTTGCGCCCGATCAGCAGGGCCAGTTGCAGGGCGCAACCGCGAGCGTGCAGAGCGTCTCGCAGCTCGTCGGGCCGTTCCTGTTCACGCTGACGTTTTCCTATTTCATCGGCGCCAGCGCGCCGTGGCATCTGCCCGGCGCGCCATTCCTGCTTGCGGCGGTATTGATGGTGGTATGTGTCGCCATCGCGATGCGGTCGCTATCTGCCACGAAGACGGTTTCGTAGGGTGGGTAAAGCGAAGCGTGCCCACCGCTACTTCGTCAACTCGCGGAGAGAAGGTGGGCACGGCGCTTACGCGCCTTTGCCCACCCTACGGCAGCGTCGACTCTCTTACTTCTTCACCAGCGGACACTCGCTGTCCTTGAGCGGCTTGGCCGCGTCTTCCGCCGCGATCGTGGCGATCTGCTTGTAGTAGTCCCACGGACCCTTCGACTCCTCGGGCTTCTTCACCTCGAACAGATAGGCCGGGATGAGACGGCGTCCGTCCTGGCGCAGCGGGCCATTGCCGAACAGCGGATCGTCGGTCGGCAGCTCCTTCATCTTGGCGACGACCTTGGCGCCGTCATGCGGGTTGCCGCCGAGCGCTTCCATCGCCTTGAGATAGTGCAGCACCATCGCGTAGTTGCCGGCCTGGGTCATCGACGGCATCGCGTTCTTGCTGGCCAGGGCAGCGAAGCGCTTCGACCAGGCGCGGGTCTGCTCGTTCATGTCCCAGTAGAAGGACTCGGTGAAGGTCAGGCCGTGCGCGGTCTTTAACCCCAGCGAATGCACGTCGTTGATGAACAGCAGCAGCGCCGCGAGCTTCTGGCCGCCCGATACGATGCCGAATTCGGCCGCCTGCTTGATCGAGTTCGTGGTGTCGCCGCCGGCATTGGCGAGGCCGACCACCTTGGCCTTGGACGATTGGGCCTGCAGCAGGAAGGACGAGAAGTCCGAGCTGTTGATCGGGTGCTTGACGCTGCCCAGCACCTTGCCGCCGTTTGCCGTCACGACGGCCGTGGTGTCGCGTTCCAGCGCGTGGCCGAAGGCATAATCCGCGGTAAGAAAGAACCAGGTGTCGCCGCCGGCCTTGGTCAGCGCCTTGCCGGTGCCGTTGGCGAGCATGTAGGTGTCGTAAGTGTAGGAGATCGTGTTCGGCGTGCAGGCCTTGCCGGTCAAGTCGGCAGAGGCGGCGCCGGAATTCAGCAGCACCGAATTCTTTTCCTTGACGAGGTTGCTGACCGCAAGCGCGACGCCGGAGTTCGGCGTATCAGCGATCGCATCGACCTTCTCGTTGTCGATCCACTGCCGAGCGATATTGACGCCGACGTCCGGCTTGTTCTGGTGATCGCCGCTCAGAACGTCGATCTTCCAGCCCTTCTTGAGCAGGCCGGAATCCTCGACGGCCATCTTGATCGCGACCACGGAGTTCGGGCCGCCGATATCGGCATAAAGGCTCGACATGTCATTCAAGACGCCGATCTTGACGGTCTTGTCCTGCGCGTAAGCGGATGTTGCAAAACCGAAGGCGGCACAGGCCAGAAGGGCCGCATAGCGGCGCGCGAGCGTCGTCGTCATAAAAGGTCTCCTCCATTTTCAATATGCGGACGGCTCTCTTGCGGAGCCTTGTTCCGGCTGATCGCTCTACCGTGTCCCACGGCTGGCGGCAATGCGCCTAAAGCCGGATGACGCTGCGGCGTAGCGTCATCCGTCGGTTAACCTTTGGGCAAAGTGTGTTGAGACGCTATTTGAGCGCGTCCGAGGTCAGCTTGAATTTCTGGATGCGCTTACCGGTGTCGACCTCGGCGGTATAGACGTTACCCTTGGCGTCTATCGCCATGGCATGCACCCAGTGGAACTGCCCGGCATTGCGGCCGTTGTGGCCGAAGCTGCCGGCCACGCTGCCGTCCTCGCGCTTGATCACCCGGATCTCGTTGTTCTCGCCGTCGGCGCTGAGCAAATAGGTCTGCTTCGGATCGGGCCAGATCGCGATGTCCCACACCGCGCCGTTGCCGAGGGTGTTCTTCTCGAAGAAGAACTCCTTCACGAAGGTGCCATCCTTTTTGAACACCTGGATGCGATTGTTGATGCGGTCGCAGACGTAGACGAGACCGTCATTGGCGAGCTTCACGCAATGGACGGGATTTCCGAATTGTTGGGAGACGGGCGCCTTGGGATCATACGCCGCCTGCTTATTGTCATCGGGCTTGTTGCCATAGGCGCCCCAGTGCCGCTTGTAAGCGAGCGTCGTCGCATCGAACACGATGACGCGGCGGTTGCCATAACCGTCGGCGACGTAGATTTCGTTCGCCGCCTTGTCGATCGCGGTTTCGGCGGGCTTGCCGAGCTGCGTGGTGTCGTTGCTGCCGAGGCTCGGCGCGATCTTTCCGATCTGGGCGACGAACTTGCCGTCGAGCGTGAATTTCAAAATGGCATTGTCGTTGTCGGCGTTGCCGCCGACCCAGACGAAGCCGCGCTCGTCGACCTCGATGCCGTGCTCGCGGCCGACCCATTCATAGCCTTCGCCCGGACCGCCCCACGACCGCAGCAGATTGCCGTCGGTGTCGAATTCGAGCACGGGCGGCGCCGAGACGCAGCACTTCGAGCGCGGCGGGTTGAGGCTCGCGCCTTTCTCGTCATCGGTGAGCGAACGCGGGCGATGGATCACCCAGATATGGCCCTGCCAGTCGACGGTGATGCCGCCGACCTGGCCGAGGATCCAGTTGTTCGGCAGCTGTTTTGGCCAGGAGGCATCGACCGCGAAGGTCGGGACGTCACCCGCAGTCGCCGTGCCTGGAAGCACGAACGCGATGGCTGCAATAAGGATGGAGAAGGCGTGAGAGACTCGTACGAGCGCACGGCCGAGCCTTGTACAGACAAGCCCTGCGCGATCATGCCACGGCGCCATGGCAACCTCCCTTTTTTGGCTTGCGGCTTGCTGCCGCTTGAGCGCGGGCAGTCAATCGCGGGGAGGCACGCGAGTCAATCAGGCCGGCGAGCGGAAGCTCATCAGTGTGCGGGTCTTGTAGTCGTAGAACTTGCCGGTTTCGGTCCAGTCAGGCGCGCACATCGGGACGATGAATTCGGCGACCTGCTCGGGTGTCTCCAGCGTCGCCGGATCTTCGCCCGGCATCAACGTGGCCCGCATGCGGGTGCGGATCGGGCCCGGGTTGAACAGGTTGACACGGAGCGGCGTGTTCGCGGTTTCCTGCGCCCAGGCGCGGGCCAGCGTTTCCAGCGCGGCCTTGGAGGCGGCGTAGGGGCTGACATAGGCGGTGGCCTTGTTGGCGGCGCCCGAGGTGATGAACACGGCCCGGCCGGCATCGGACTGCCTCAGCAGCGGCTCCATGCAGCGGATCAGCTGGAAGTTCGCCGAGACGTTGACGGCCATCACGTCGGTGAAGGCTTTCAGTTCGATGTGGCCGACCGGCGAGGAGGGGCCGAGCACGCCGGCATTGCCGACGAGGATGTCGAGCTTGCCGTAGCGCTCGTGCAGGCCGGCGCCGAGCCGCGCGATGCCGTCGGAATCGGTGAGATTGAGCGGCACCAGCGTGGCGCTGCCGCCGTCTTTCCGGATCTCGTCATCGAGCTCTTCGAGCCCGCCCTGCGTGCGCGCCGTCGCAACGATATGCGCGCCGGCCTTGGCCAGCGCCTTGGCCGTGGCAAAGCCGATGCCGCGCGAGGCGCCGGTGACGAGAGCGATGCGGTTGGCGAGGGGATTTGTCATGGCGGGGTTTTACAGGCGTGGATGGCCGGGACAAGCCCGGAATTTCTGCCCTCGAGCTCCCGCCGCAGCCCTACTGGATATTGGTACTATTGTTCGGGCCGTTCCCCGAGCTGTCAGGCGGCACCTTCATGCCCTGCCTGAAGGCAAGACGATGAAGCCGACCAAAAGCCCTCCGCAGAGAATGGCGATGGCCAGCTGCATCGTCGCGGTCTTTCGTCAGCTCGCTTCCGCCAGCAGCGACAATTGCCGCGGCTGCTGCTCGGTCTGGGTCTGGTCGGTGAGGTGGGTCGGATACGCCCCGGTGAAGCAATGATCCGAGAATTTCGGATTGGCGGGGTCGCGGCCGGGCTCGCCCATGGCGCGATACATGCCGTCGATCGACAGGAAGGCGAGCGAGTCGGCGCCGATGATCTCGCGCATCTCCTCCAGCGAATGCGTCGCGGCCAGGAGGCCGCCGCGATCCGGCAGGTCGATGCCGTAATAATCGGGATAGAGGATCGGCGGCGAGGCGAGGCGGAAATGGACTTCCTTGGCGCCGGCATCGCGCATCATGCGCACGATCTTCTTCGAGGTGGTGCCGCGCACCAGCGAGTCGTCGATCAGGATGATGCGCTTGCCTTCGATCGCGGCGCGGTTGGCCGAATGCTTCATGCGCACGCCGGACTCGCGGATCGCCTGGGTCGGCTGGATGAAGGTGCGGCCGACATAGTGGTTGCGGATGATGCCGAGCTCGAACGGCACGCCGGAATGCTGGCTGTAGCCGACCGCGGCGGGTACGCCGGAATCCGGCACCGGGACGACGACGTCGATCGGCACATGGCTCTCGCGCGCGAGCTGCGCACCAAAGGCCTTGCGCACTTCGTAGACCGAGCGGCCGTGAACGATGGAGTCCGGACGGGAGAAATAGATGTATTCGAAGATGCAGGGGCGTGGCGCCATCGGCGGGAACGGCTTGTGGATGTCCTGGCCGTTCTCGTCGAACACGATGACTTCGCCGGGCTCGATGTCGCGAATGAAGCGCGCGCCGATGATGTCGAGCGCGCAGGTCTCCGAGGTCAGGATCGGGCAACCGTCGAGCTCGCCGAGCACCAGCGGGCGGATGCCGCGTGGATCGCGCGCGCCGACCAGCTTCTTGTTGGTCAGCGAAACCAGCGCATAGGCGCCCTCGATCTCGCGCAGGGCGTCGATGTAGCGCTCGATGAAGCGGCTGCGCCTGGAGCGCGCGACGAGATGCAGGATCACCTCGGTGTCGGTGGTCGACTGCATCATCGCGCCGTTCTTCACGAGCTCGCGGCGCAGCGTCAGGCCGTTGGTGAGGTTGCCGTTGTGGGCGACCGCAAGGCCGCCGGCATTGAGCTCGGCGAACAGCGGCTGCACGTTGCGCAGGATGGTGGCGCCGGTGGTGGAGTAGCGGACATGACCGACGGCCATATTGCCGGGCAGGCGGTCGATCACCTCGCGGCGGGAGAAGGTGTCGCCGACGAGGCCGAGGCGGCGTTCCGAGTGAAAGCGGCTGCCGTCGTAGGAGACGATGCCGGCGGCCTCCTGGCCGCGATGCTGGAGGGCGTGGAGGCCGAGCGCCGTGATGGCCGCGGCGTCAGGGTGGCCGTAGATGCCGAAGACGCCGCATTCCTCGCGGAGCGTATCGCCCTCCAGGTCGTCCTGAAGCTCTAGCGCGGCTGGGCCGAGATCAAGTTGGGCGTCCTGGTCAGGGTGTCGCATCTCGTCCGCGCCTCTCTTTTAGGGCCTAATCAACGCGCCGCAGGTTTCTCGATCAGCTTCTTGAGGCTGTCACGAGCAGGTTTACTGTATCCGTCGCCAGTGCCCGAAGGCTGCGGTTCGGAATCAGCTTGATCATCATCTGGTTTGTTTTTCTTGAATCTCTTCAAGATGGTGTTCTCGGGGTCGTCAGGCAAGAGGGCCATCAGCCAATCCCCGGTTCCCTGGAGCACCACGCGAGATTTGGCCCCCGTGACCCAGTCCGGGCGCTGCTTGTCCGGCACCAGCCAGGTGAAGAACAGGAACGCGACCACGACGATCAAAAGCCCGCGAGCGAGGCCAAACAGGAAGCCCAGGGTGCGGTCTAGCGCGCCGATGCGCGAATCCAGGATCATGTCGGAGATCCGGACCGTGATCACGGAGACCACGACCAGGGTGCCCACGAACACGCCGGCGACCACGACGACGCTCGCCACCGTGTCGTTGTTGAAATAGGTCTTTGCGGTCGGCAGCAGCTTCGAGAACGAGTACAGCGTCACGATCGCCGCTGCGCCCCAGGCCGCGATCGACAGGATTTCGCGCATGAAGCCGCGGACCATGGCGAGCAGGCCCGAGATCAGCATCACACCGAGCAGGATCAGGTCGAGGAGTGTTACTGGCATCGGCTGGTCGGGTCCGCTCGTACTTCAAAGGTGCTCAGCGAATCGGTGCTTGGCCGTGGCCCTAAGTGAGGGCCAGACGGCGTTCCCGGCAAGGCCGCAACCACGCAATCCCATGCTGCTTTTGTGACGGCTGTATAGCGGTGGGGGCGGAGGACGTCACCTCCACCTAACCCTCTCCACGGCGGAATCTTGCCGGTGTGGCATTTTTCTCCGCCGGCGGGCTCGAGTCGCCGCGGCGGGAGCCCCGGGCCGCGATCTCGGCCACCAGTGTCGTCAGGCTGTTGATCGCGTTCAGGGACAGTCCGGCGTCGCCGCCAGCATCGCCGCCACGGGCCGATTCGGGCAGCACGGCGCGCTTGAAGCCGAGCTTGACCGCTTCCTTGAGCCGGGCCGGGGTCTGCGCCACCGGGCGGATGACGCCGGAGAGCGAAATCTCGCCGAAATAGACAGCATCGGTGGGTAACTGCGCATTAACCAGGGATGAAACCAGTGCGGCCGCGGCGGCCATATCGGCCGCCGGCTCGTGGATGCGCAGGCCGCCCGCGACGTTCAGATAGACGTCGTGGCCGGACAGCTTGACCCCGCAATGGGCCTCCAGCACCGCCAGCACCATGGAGAGCCTGCTCTGATCCCAGCCGACCACGGCCCTACGCGGGGTGCCGAGCGAGGTGGGGGCCACCAAGGCCTGCAATTCGACCAGAACGGGCCTCGTACCCTCGATGCCCGCGAAGACTGCGGTGCCCGGCGTGCCCAGATCGCGCTCGGACAGGAACAGCTCGGAGGGATTGGTGACCTCGCGCAGGCCAAGGCCGGTCATCTCGAACACGCCGATCTCGTCGGTCGGGCCGAAGCGGTTCTTCACTGCGCGCAGGATGCGGAATTGCTGTGAGCCTTCGCCCTCGAAGGACAGCACCGCATCGACCATGTGCTCGACCACGCGGGGGCCTGCGATCTGGCCGTCCTTGGTGACATGGCCGACCAGGATGATGGCAGCACCGGTCTTCTTGGCGAAGCGGATCAGCGCCTGCGCCGAGGCGCGCACCTGGGTGACCGTGCCGGGCGCGGATTCCACCGTGTCGGTCCACATGGTCTGGATCGAGTCGATCACGATCAGCCGCGGCACCGCGCCTTCCGACAGCGTCGAGACGATATCCTCGACAGAGGTCTCGGCCGCCAGCTGCACCGGCGCGTCCGACAAGCCGAGCCGCTCGGCGCGCAGGCGCACCTGGGCGACCGCCTCTTCGCCGGAGATGTAGACGATGCGGTGGCCGGCGCGCGCCATCATGCTGGTGGCCTGCGTCAGCAGCGTCGACTTGCCGATGCCGGGATCGCCGCCGACCAGCAGCACCGAGCCGCGGACGAAGCCGCCACCGGTGACGCGGTCGAGCTCGGTCATGCCTGAGGACAGGCGAGGAGCGTCCTGGGTCTTCCCCGACAGGCTCTCCAGCGCAAACGTCCGGCCCTTGCGCTTGGAGCGGATCGAGACCGGCACGCTGCCGGTCGTGTCCTCCTCGGCAAGCGTGTTCCACTCGCCGCAGGATTCGCACTTGCCCTGCCAGCGGTTATAGGCCGCGCCGCAGTTCTGGCAGACGAAGGAAAGCGTGTTCTTGGCCATGGGGACAGCGAGTCGGGGTTTTCAGGTTTGCTGATAGCACGGAATGACGGGCGAGACGGCGATCGCCGTAACCCCCATTAGCCCAATTCACCGCAGCCGATACACCCTTTGTTAGCTCTACGCCGCCGCGCCGTTCCGGACTTTGCCAAATGTTAGCGGACGCCGGTCCAGTTTCGAAACCGATACGGGATGGCGAAACGAATGACGGTAGTCTTGCGGATAATGCTCGCCGTGGGCATGGCCTGCGGCCTTCTTCTGCCGATTGGCGGCGCCGTTGCGGCCGACGCCGGGCGTCTCAATATCGTTTTCGTCAACCCTGGCAAGACCGGCGAGGTCTACTGGGACATGGTCGCGCAGACCATGCAGGCCGCGGGCCGCAAGCTCGACGCGCATGTCGAGGTGCTGACCAGCGAACGAAATTACCGCACCATGCAGGAGCTTGGCTTCGGCGTGGTGGCACGCGCCGACAAGCCGGACTTCCTCATCCTGTCGAACGAGGAATCCGCCGCCGTTCCCATCCTGGAGGCGGCCGAGGCCGCCGGGGTCAAGACGCTGCTGCTCTCGAACACGCTGATCGGCGACGACGCCGCGCGCCTCGGACCGCCCCGGCAAAAGCTCAAGACCTGGCTCGGCGACATCACGACGGATCTCCAGACCGCGGGTGCGAGGATGGCCAATGCCTTGATCAAAGTGGCGCGCGCCGAGAAATGGCAGAGCCCGGACGGCAAGATCCACATTCTCGGCATCGGCGGCGACGAGATCACGCCGGCCTCGATCGCCCGCAACGCGGGTCTCAAGCTCGCGGTGGACGCCGCGCCCGACGTGGTGGTGGACCGGATGCTGTTCGCCAACTGGACCCAGTCGGAGGCAGAGCAGGTCACCAGGAATTATCTGAGCTGGGCCGCGCGCAAGGAGATCCGGCCTGCCGGCATCTGGGCCGGAAACGATCCGATGGCGCTCGGCGCGCTTCGCGCGGTGGTCGCGGCCGGCCTCACGCCCGGCCGAAACATCCAGCTGGTCGGCCTCAACTGGTCGGAGGACGCGCTGCGCGAGATCAAGGCGGGCCGTCTGCTCATGACCGATGGCGGACATTTTCTGCTCGGCGGCTGGTCGATCGTCCTCCTGCGCGACTACGCCGACGGCTGCGATTTCGCGACCGCATCGCCCCGCGTCGAGGCCAGGACGTCCGCGATCACGCGCGACAATCTCGCTTCGGTCGGAGACCTCATCAAGACGCGCGCCTTCGATCGGATCGATTTCGCGCGCTTCAGGGCGAGGGCGGGGCGCTGCGGCCAGTACGATTTCTCCATCGATGCGCTCATCTCTTCGCTGACGCTTCCGGAAGGCGCTGCTGACTGATGCGAAACGGTGACGACATGACCGATCGGGATCGCAAGCAGCAGGCGACGGCGCCGTCGCGCTCGCGCTCGGTGGTCCGTGCGATGATCTGGGCCACCGTGCCGGTGCTGCTGGTGGTGCAGCTGCTCGCCTCCGCCGGCGTCGAGGCATCGAGCTTCTGGTCGCAGATCAGGCAGCTCGACGCGCGCATTGCCCGCACCGCAGAGAGCCGCGCCGAGCTGATCGCCGAGCCGCTCTGGAAGATGCGCTACGATCAGGTCACGAGCGTGCTCAACGAGATCATGCACGACGAGACCATTGCCGCGGCGGCCGTTTATGACGACACCGGCGTCGCGATCGCGCGGGTGGTGGCGCGGCCGGCGGACCAGGCGGTATCGGAAGTCTCGCGTCCGATCCGCTACAGCAACGGCAACATCGCCGTGCAGGCCGGTCGTATCGCGATCGCCTATTCCTATGCGACGGTCTACACGGACACGGGCAGCCGGCTGATGCTGCTGCTGGTGGTCGGCCTGCTCGCAACATTTGCCACCCTGATCGCGATGCGGATATCGGCCAACATCTTCATCGGCAAGCCGCTTACCGCGATCATGTCGGCGATCCAGCGCAGCAAGCAGGACGGGCGAGCCTATCCGGCCGACATCAAATCGACGAACGAATTCGGCCAGCTCGCGCGTGCCTTCAACGCCATGCAGCACACGACATCGGGCGCGCTCGACCGGCTCGGGCACATGGCCGCGCACGATCCGCTCACGGGCCTGCCCAATCGTCGCTCGCTGTCCGAGCATCTGGTGACCCTGAGCGGCGATGCCGGCTCGCCGGACTCGTTGATCGCCTTCTGCTTCATCGATCTCGACGACTTCAAGGGCATCAACGACACCTTCGGCCATGATGCCGGCGACAAGTTCCTGGTGCACATCTCCGAGCGCCTTCGTGATGCGGTCGAACCGCAGGATTGGGTCGCCCGGCTCGGCGGCGACGAATTCGTCGTCATCCGCCCCGAGGTCAGCAATGAAGCGACCGCCCAGGCGTTCGCGCGCCAGCTGTTAGATGCGATTTCCGAGCCGATCCGGCTGCACGACAAGCAGGTCGTGCCGCGCGCCAGCATCGGCCTTGCCGTGCGCCGCGCCGGCGATCCCGAGCTGTCGCATTTGCCGGCGCTCGCCGACATCGCGCTCTACCATGCCAAGAGCAAGGCGCCCGGCACGGTCGCCGTGCTCGACGAAGCGCTTCAGCGCGACTATCGCCGCCGCCGGGATCTCGAGCTCGCCATTCCCGCAGGCTTCGCCGACGGGCAGTTCGAGGTCTGGTATCAAAGCCAGGTCGACCTCGAGAGCCAGGCCGTTGTCGGCCTCGAGGCGCTGATCCGCTGGCGCCATCCCGAACTTGGTTTGATCGGTCCCGGCGAATTCCTGCCGCTAATTGAGCGCAGCGGCAACAATGCGCGGCTGACGCGCTACGTGCTGACCGATGCCTGTCGCGCGCTGCAGCGACTGGCATCCGCCGGCAGGCCGCAGATCCGGATCGCGATCAATCTGCCGCCGTCCGAGCTCGCCGACCATTCGCTCGCTGCCGAGCTGCGCGCGACCTGCGCGCGTTTCGATGTCGCGGCATCATTGCTGGAGCTCGAGATCACCGAGGGCTCGCTGATCAACAACATCGCCAGCGCCTCCGAGACGCTGCACCGCCTGCGGCGCCTGGGCGCAACCATCGCGCTCGACGATTTCGGCACCGGCTATAGCTCGCTCGCTCATCTCCGGCGTTTCCCGCTCGACAAGGTCAAGATCGACAAAGCCTTCATCAGCGAGATCCCTGACAGCGCGGAAGACAAGGCGATCGTCGGCGTCATCGCCTCGCTCGCCGGCACGCTGGGGCTGAAGCTTGTCGCGGAAGGCATCGAGCGGCCCGAGCAGGCTGAGGCCATGCGCGAGATGGGCGTGATGCTCGGGCAGGGTTATCACTACCATCGGCCGCAGCCGCTCGACGCCGTGCTGCAATGGCTCGAAAAGCAGGCGGTACCCACTGAGACAAGCCGCGTCGTCGCCGGCAGCCCGTCGATCGCGCCCGAATTCGCCGCCTGAGCGCGATTACGACTGCGTTGCGTTCCAGAGCATGGAGAGCCCGGCCGCGATCATGATCGCGTCCATCACCAGGCGGAACATCTCCGGCTTGAGATGCAGCACGAAGCGTTTTGCGATGAAGGCGCCCGACATCAGCGAGGAGCCTGCGACCAGGCCCTTGATGAAGACGTCCTGCGTCAGCGCGCCGAAACGTTCGAAGGTCACGGACTTCGCGAAGTAGAGGCCGAGTGAGGAGGCCGCCTCGGTTGCGAGGAAGGCGCCCTTGGACAGGCCGTAGAACAGGAACAGCGGCACGCTGAGCGGGCCGGTCGAGACCACGATGCCGGTGAGATAGCCGATGATCGCCCCGCCGATCGCGAGGTGCCAGAGATTGGCCTTGAGATCGTGCCGCGCCAGCCAGTGCCGCACCGGCACCATCGCGATCAGGAAGACGCCGATGGCGAGATCGACGGCGTGCGAGGGGAGCGCGAGCAGCGTGCGCGCGCCCAGCACGGCGGCCGGAATGCCCGTCACCGAATAGGCCGCGCAGGCCCGCCAGTCGACCTCGCGCCACCACGCCAGGATCCGCGAGAAGTTCGCCATCACGGAGGCGACCGCCATGATCGGCACGGCTTCCTTCGGCCCATAGGCATAGACCAGCACCGGCATCAGCATGATCGACGACCCCGTGCCGACGATGCCTGAGACGGTGCCGGCGATCAGGCCGACGATGAGGACGAAGAGAAAGGCCAAGGTGCTCTCCACGAATCGGGAGAGTTTAGCCGTGGCCGGCGATGCGGGCGATCCATTCCAGGCGAGGGAACCAATCGCTCAGCGCATGCCATCCCGGCCGGCCGTCAGCCTTGCTCGTCCATGATGCGCAGCTTCTCGACGCGGCGGCGAAAATCCTCGTCCGTAGAGAATTCGGCGGAGAGATAGGACGAGACCAGATCCACGGCGAGCCAGGCGCCGACGATCTGCGCGCCGATGCACATGACGTTGACGTCGTCATGCTCGACGCTCTGATGGGCGGAATGAACGTCGTGGCAGACCGCGGCGCGAATGCCCTTCATCTTGTTGGCCGCGATCGAGGCGCCGACGCCGGTGCCACACACCATGATGCCGCGTGCGGCTTCGCCTGACGTCACCTTCTGCGCAACGGCCCGCGCGATGTCGGGGAAATCCACCGGCTTGTCGTCATAGGAGCCGACATCGACGACGTCGTGGCCGAGGCTGCGGATGTGGTCGATAACGGTCTGCTTGAGCGGCCAGCCGGCGTGGTCGGATCCGATGACGAGACGCATGTGATGTCCTTCTTGATTTTATGTTGGTCGTGACAGCCGCTTCGCGGCTGCCACGATTTTCCCTGGTTTCAGCTGCGCATGTCGGGCGGCAGCTCGACCCCATGGAATTTCTTGTAGATCGCGTTGAGCTTGCCGTTCTTGACGTTCTCGGTGATCCAGGCGTTGAGCTTGTCCATCAGGCGCTGCTCACCCTTCTTCAGGCCGATCGCGAGGTCGAAGGTCGCCAGCGGAATCCGTGACTCGAACACGCGCGACGGGTTCTTCACCCCGATCTGGTTGATGATCGTCGCCGACGAGGCGACGCAGTCGACCTGGCCGGAGACGGCCGCCGTCACCATCGTGGCGTCGTCGTCGTAGCGCGAGATCTTGAGGTCCTTGTCCTTCATGTTGGACAGGGTGGTGTCCTGCGTGGTGCCGCGGGAGACGCCGATCGGCTTGTCTTTCAGGTCGGGCCAGTCCTTGACGGTCGAGGATTTGAGGCAGCCGACGTCGGACTGCAGCGTCGCATAGCGCTTCGTGAAGTCGATGACCTTGGCGCGATCGGGCGTCACCGACAGGGTCGAGATGATGATGTCGGCCTTGCCGGTCAGGACGTTGGGGATGCGCGTCGCACCGGTGGTCTGGATGAATTCGAGCTCGAGCCCCCAATCCTTGGCGAGCAGTTGCGCCACTTCGACGTCGGAGCCGGTCGGCTTCATGCTGCTGTCCATCATGCCCGAGGGCGGAATGGCGACGTCCGTCGAGATGCGGATTTTCTTGGCCTGCGTGATGTCGTCGAGCAGGTCGGCCGACGCCGGCGTGGCTGATATCATGACGAGGCCGAACAGCGCGGTGGCGGTCCCCAGCAGTGTCTTGTTTGTCATCCTTGGTTCTCCTCTCCTGTTATGATTTTAAGTTTCCAGTGCCCACGAATTGCGTGAGTTCGGGCGTCGCCGGCGACGTCAGGATCGAGGCGGGGCCGGTCTCGTGGACCTTGCCCCGATGCATGAAGACGATCCGGTCGGCGATGCCTTTGGCAAAACCCATCTCATGGGTGACCATCACCATGGTCATGCCGTCCGCCGCCAATTGCTCGATTACCTTCAGCACCTCGCCAGTAAGCTCGGGATCGAGCGCGGAGGTGACCTCGTCGAACAGCATCACTTTCGGCTGCATCGCGAGCGAGCGGGCGATCGCCGCGCGCTGCTGCTGGCCGCCCGAGAGCTGCTCGGGATAGGCGTGCAGCTTCTCCTCGAGCCCGACCTGCGCGAGCACTTTTCGGGCGAGGTCCCTGGCTTGCGAGGCGGCCATGCCCTTCACGGCGCAGGGGGCGAGCGTGATGTTCTGTTCGATCGTGAGATGTGGAAACAGATTGTAGCTCTGGAACACGATGCCGACGTCCTGGCGCAGCGCGCGCAGATCGACATCAGGGCGGTCGACGCGATGCCCGCACACGACGATCTCGCCCCCGTCGACCTTCTCGAAGCGGTCGATGCAGCGCAGCGCCGTGCTCTTGCCGGAGCCGGAGCGGCCGATCAGTGCCAGCACCTCGCCGCGTTCGACGGCAAAGGAGACGCCATCGAGCACCCGCAGCGGGCCAAAGCTCTTCTGCACGTCGCGGAGCGACACGATCGGTTCGGAGGAGGAGGGGTTTTGCTGCATGTCAGGCTGGTGCGAGGTTGGACCTGCCACGCCCCATCCGCCGTTCCAGCTTCTGGCTGAACAGGGACAGGGGATAGCACATGGTGAAATAGACGACGGCGATGATCGCGTAGATGGCGAACGGCTCGAACAGCGAGTTGTTGACGATCTGGCCCGACCGCATCAGCTCGACGAAGCCGACGACCGAGGCGAGCGAGGTATTCTTGATGATCTGCACCATGAAGCCGACGGTCGGCGGCGTCGCGATGCGGATCGCCTGCGGCAGGATCACCTTCATCATGCGCTGGGTCCGGCTCAGCGCGAGGCCTTCGGCGGCCTCCCATTGCGGCTTCGGCACCGACTGGATGCAGCCGCGCCAGATCTCGCCGAGATAGGCCGAGACATAGAGCGTGAGCGAGGCGCCGGCGGCAGCTAACGGCGAGACCTTGAGGCCGATCGCGGCGAGGCCGAAATAGCCGAGGAACAGGATGACGAGCAGCGGCGTACCCTGGATCAGCTGGACATAGACGCCGCTGGCGATCCGCACCGACTTGAGCGGCGAGATGCGCGCGAGCGCAATCACGAAGCCGACAATGCCGCCGCCGATCAGCGCGATCACGGACAGGCCAATCGTCCACAGCGCGCCCTGGCCGAGGAACATCAGATGATTGATGTTGAGATGTCCGCCCATGGTCATCTCACAACGGTGTGCCGAGCCGGCGCCGGCGCGGAAACAGCACGAGGCCTAGGCCCCAGAAGCCTGCGCGCATCACCAGCGACAGGATGACGTAGAGCACGGCGACGATGATGTAGGTCTCGAAGGCGCGATAGGTGTCCGACTGGATGTAGTTGGCGACGGCGGTGAGTTCCTCCGCCGAGATCTGCGAGCAGACCGAGGAAGCCAGCATCAGCAGTACGAACTGGCTGGTCAGCGCCGGATAGACCTTCTCGATCGCCGGCAGCAGGATGATGTGCCAGTAGATTTGCAGTCGCGACAGCGCCAGCCCTTCGGCGGCCTCGATCTGTCCGCGCGGGATCGCTTCGAAACCGGCGCGCATGATCTCGGCGGTGTAGGCGCCGACATTGATCGTCAACGCGGCCACCGCCACGGTGAAGGCGGAGAATTTCAGGCCGAGGCTGGCGAGGCCGAAATAGACCAGAAAGATCTGTACCAGCAGTGGCGTGTTGCGGATGGTCTCGACATAGCCTTTGCAGGCGCCCGCGATCAGCGGGCTTCGTGAGCCGCGGCCGACGGCTGCGAGCGTGCCGAACAGGGCGCCGAGCACCGTCGCGAAGGCCGCCAACTCCAGCGTCAGCGCCGCGCCGGCCAGAAAATTCGGCCAACGCTCCAGCACCGCGGGAAAGTCGAGTTGGAGGCTCATCGTATCAGGTTCAGCCGGTGGTCTGGTTGGTCATGCGGTCATAGACGCGGAACAGCGCCTGGTTGCCGTTGCTGCCTTCGCCATGCGCGCGTGCGTCCACGTACTGGCTGGTGACGAGCGCGGTGCCGGGCAACGGCACGCTCAGCGCCTGTGCGTGCTCTTGCACCAGGCGGAGATCCTTGAGCTGGAGATCGATCCGGAAGCCGGCGGAGACGTCGCCCGCGATCATCGCGGGGCCGAGCTTGTCGAGCATCCAGGAGGCGGCGGAGCCGCCGAGCAGAACGCGACGCAGCAGATTGAGATCGATGCCGGAAGCGCGCCCGAGCGCCAGCGCCTCGCAGATCGCCTGGATGTTGATGCCACAGATCAACTGATTGCAGAGTTTCACGGTCTGGCCCGCGCCGGACGCGCCGACATGCGTGATGGTCGTCCCCATTGCGCGGAAGAACGGCTCGGCCCGCGCGAAGGCCGCCACATCGCCGCCGGCCATGATCGAGAGCGCAGCGTTCTTGGCGCCCACGGGCCCGCCCGAGACCGGCGCGTCGATGAAGCTGACGCCGGCCTTTTGCAGGTCGGCATGGATGCGGCGGACGGCGACTGGCGAGATCGTGCTCATGTCGACGATCAGCTTGCCGGGCGGGGGAGACTTCAGGAGACCATGTTCGCCGTAGACGGTCGCCTCGACATGAGGCGTGTCGGGCAACATGGTGATGACGATGTCAGCGCCTTGCGCGGCGTCAGCGGGGCTGTTGGCGCCGGCCGCGCCTTCCTTGACGCTGTCGGCCAAGGCGGCTTCGTTGAGATCGAAGACGCGAACCGCATGCCCGGCCACCAGGAGGTTGCGCACCATCTCGCGGCCCATCGTGCCGATACCGATGAAGCCGACATTGCCCTTGTCGTTCCGTCCCATGTCAGTCGTCCGTTTCTTGGTTGAGTGGTTTCTTGCTTGTTGGCCTGCCGCGATCAGCCTGAGGCGCTGGTCTTGTCGATGTCGCCGACGACGGCGCGCCTGCGGTATTCGTCGCCAATGGCAAAATGCTTGCGCAGCGTCGCATCCGCTCGCTCGGGGTCGCGCGCGATGATCGCGTCGAAGATGCGCCGATGGTCGTCGATCAGGTACGTCTTCATCGACGGGAAGGCCTGCACCAGCTCGCGGCGGCTGCGATGCGAATGCGTCAGCAGCCCCGCCAGCGAACCGTGCAAGACCGTCAGCGTTTCCGAATGCGATGCCACGACGATGGCGCGATGGAATTCGAAGTCGGCCATGCCGCCGGCATCGGCCTCGTCGATCGTATCTCCGATCTTCGCGAGCGCACGCTGCAGGCGTTCGAAATCGGCAATGTTGGCGCGCTCGCAGGCGAGCCGGATCGCCTGACACTCGATCGCGACACGCGCCTGCATGACGTCATCGAGCATGTCCGCCTGCTGGGCGAGCGCGAAGGTGAAGAAGTCGTTCAGCACCGAGACGTCCGGCTGCGTCACCACGGTGCCGATGCGGTCGCGGATCTCGACGATGCCGAGCACGGTGAGGGCGCGTAGCGCCTCGCGGACGATCGGCCGGCTGACGCCGAGGAGGGTCGCCAGCTCGCGCTCGGAAATCAGGCGGTCGCCGGGCTTGAGCGAGCCCGCAAGCAGGCGTTCGCGCAGGAAGGCGAACACCTTCTCGAACCCTTTTTCGCCCTCAGTGGCCCGCTTCACTTCCATCCCGGTCTCTTCTTGGTCTGATCTTGGTCAGACCAGTAGGCTAACCAGAGCGTTGGCGTCAAGAGCCTTGGTTAATTGCGGGTGTCGCAGGCGCGGCTAATCCGATCAGTTCCCCGGCCGGATCCTTCAAATTTGAGGCGTATTGATCGGAGCGCTCACTCAAAGAATTTGAGGTCCGCGATGCCCGATCATCATTCTTTCTCCGCCCTCGACCGTCATGCGGCGCTCAGCGGATCCGACAACGGCTTTCCCTGGTATGCGGGCGCGATGCTCGCGGTCGAAGCGAGCGAGGTGGTGCGGCTGCGCTGCGAGAAGCTCAGCCACGGCGACGAGGGCGCTCGGCAGGAGGCCGTGCTGATGGTCAGCGAGAAGATCGCCGCGGCTTTCGAGGCGGCCGCGAGCCTGCTTGCGGGAGCAACGCCGGCCGCGATCGTCCAGCGCTACCGCGAGCACGTGGCCGCGAACGCCAGGCGGCTGTCCGCGAACGAGGCTCCATGACCGAGTTGCGCTGCTGACAGCATGTTGGCAGCAGGGGCAAGCTACGACCATCTCCTGACAAAACGGAGAGCGGGTCCATGCCGATCGAGGCAAGCTGTCATTGCGGTGAGACGGTGTTCGAGGTGACGGAGGCGCCGGCGAGCGTGACGCGCTGCACCTGCTCACTCTGCGCCAAGCGGGGCGCGTTGTGGGCCTATTACACGCCGGCGCAATTTCGCCTGCTGTCGCCGCCGGAAAGTGTGGCGACCTATCTCTGGGGCAGCCGCACGGTCAAGCATCATTTCTGCGCGAGCTGCGGCTGCGGTACTTATTCGGAGTCGCCGGACTGGTCGACCGGCAAGGCCGATTTCGACAATCCCAAGGTTGCGGTGAACGCGCGCCTGTTCGACGATTTCGATCTCGATGCCGTGCCGGTGAACATGATCGACGGCAGGAATTTGTGGTGAGCATGCAGGGCGCGCGCATGTCCGCTGCGCGTCTGTGACCTTGAGGCGATTTTGAAAAGCTGATTTGGTCCGGCCCCAGAGAAAAAGGGGGGGAAGCCATGATGCGTCGTTTTGCGCGAGTGATGCTCGCAATGTGTCTGGCCGTTGCAGCCGGCTTCAACGCGCAGGCGCAGACCAAACCGAAGGTCACGACATCAGGACCTGACTTCCCCAAGGCCGCGCTGTTCGTCGGCAACAGCTTCTTCTACTACAACAACGGCATGCCCGGGCATCTCTCCTTCATGGAGCGCGCGGCTGATGCTGACAACAAGGCGGCGTACCGCAACACCATGGCTACGATCGGCGGCTCCGGCCTCGATTGGCACGACATGGACAATCTGCTGCGGCCGGGCGGCATCGGCGCCTATTCCTTCGACGAGCAGAACAACGTCGTCTTCAACAAGCCGGGCAGGCAGTTCGACGCCGTCGTCATGATGGATTGCAGCCAGTGCCCGATCCATCCGCAATTGAAGGACGCGTTCGCGACCTTCGCCAAGAAGGACAGCGAGATCGTCCGTGCCCACGGCATGCGGCCGGTGTTCTTTATGTCCTGGGCCTATGCCGACAAGCCGGAGATGACGGAAGCCTTGGCCGAGGCCTATACGCTCGCCGGCAATGCCAATGATGCGCTCGTGATTCCCGCAGGCCTCGCCTTCGCGCGCGTGCGCAAGCTCCAGCCGGAGCTCAATCTGTATGCGCCGGACAAGCGACACCCGAGTCCGGCGGGCACGTATCTGGCAACCTGTGTGACGCTCGCCGCGCTGACCGGGCGCTCGCCGGTCGGCAATTCCTATGCGACGGGCTTGGATGCGGAGACCACCCAACTGCTGCAAAAGGCGGCGTGGGATACGGTGCAGGAGTATTACGGGCGTTGATCTGGCGCGATCTCGTAGGGTGGGCAAAGCGACTTGTCCGCCGTAGCTAGAAGAGCGAAGGCGGAAGCGTGCCCACCACCTTACTCGCGATAGAAGATGGTGGGCACGGCGCAAGAGCGCCTTTGCCCACCCTACGGCACCGTCAACGCTCCTTCAGAACCACCCACGCCGGCGCGTGATCGCTCGCCCCTTCCTCGCCGCGCACCTTCTTGTCGACACCCGCCTTGGCCAGACGCGAGACCAGGGCGGGGCTCAGCAGGAGATGATCGAGTCTGAGGCCCGCATCGCGCGGCCAGCGGTTTCGCTTGTAGTCCCAGAACGTGTAGATGCGTTTCTCCGGATTCAGTTCGCGGATCGCATCACACCAACCCTGTTCAATGAGCGAGGCAAACGCAGCGCGGCTCTTCGGCTGAATCAAGGCATCCTTGTCCCATGACCGCGTCGGATAGATGTCGATCTCATTAGGCGCGACGTTGTAGTCGCCGGCGAGCACCACGGGCAGATCCTGCTTGATGAAGGTCTTGGCGTGGCGCTTGAGGCGCGCGAACCAGTCGAGCTTGTAGTCGAATTTCGGCCCCGGCTGCGGATTGCCGTTCGGCAGGTAAATGCTGGTGACGATGATTCCGCGCACGGCGGCCTCGATGTAGCGGGCTTCGCGATCATCAGGCTTTCCCGGCAAGCGGTCGCGCGTGAGAATGGGCTCGGCATTGCGGGCGAGGATGGCGACGCCGTTCCACGTCTTCTGTCCACGCCACACCGCGCCGTAACCGGCCTGTTCGATGGCCGCTGCCGGAAATTCGCCGTCGGCTGCCTTCAGTTCCTGGAGCGCGACGACATCAGGCTTCGCCGCGCTCAGCCAACGCAACAGGTTGGGCAGGCGGCGGTTGACATTGTTGATGTTGAACGTCGCGATCCTCATGGGCCCAACGACTGGAAATCTTCAGAAATGACTCGCTACCGTTGTCATCGGCGTTCCACGATGTATGCTTACAACCCAAAATTGCCGATCAACACGACGGAGGTTTGACGATGACCAAGCTTTGCCTTGCCGTAGTCGTGGCCGCAACCGCATTTTCCGGAGTGGCTCTTGCTGCCGAGAAAATGGAAATCGCCTGTAGGGTGGAATATTTCAAATACTGCCCCAGTGTCGTGCCGGGGGGCGGGCGCATTGTTGCTTGCCTGAACAGGTACAGGAGCCATATCGGCAACGCGTGCAAAGAGAGCATGGATGCGTGGGTTATCGATAACAAGGTGCGCGGATAATAGAGCGCGATGAGATCGATGAAGCATCATCGCCCCTAGGACCACGGGCGAGGCAGCGACATCAGGCTTCGCCGCGCGGTCGTAGGACAGATTCGGTTGACGTTGAGTGCCGCAATCTTCATGTAGAGATTGCGGCCGCGGTCGTTTGCGCCGCCACCGGAGATCCAAATCCATGTTGAAGTCCAGTCTGAGCCTCGCCATCGTCGCATTCGTCGTCGCGTTCTCCGGTGTCTCGTCGGCACAATCGTCCGATCCACGCGGCGCGTGCAAGGCGGACTATGACAAATTCTGCGCCGGCATCGCGCCCGGTGGCGGCAAGATCATCGCATGCCTCAACGCCAAGCGCGATCAGCTCAGCGCGTCCTGCAAGACGGCGCTCGACAGCCGGAAGAAGTAAGTCTCGTGTCCCGGACGCGGCGCAGCGTGTGACGCTGCTCCGCAGAGCCGGGACCCAGAAAGCGACAGAGTACGGTGCGAGAAGATGGCCCCGGCTCTGCAGCGCATTGCTGAAGGAGCGCTGCGCCGCGCCCGAAGAACGGGCGCGTCCCTAACTCGGCAGCGGCGGCGGGCTCGCGGGCTGCTCGATCGGCGGCGGGGAGGGCGGCTGCTCGGCCGCCTGCACCAGCGCGGGCTCCGGCTTGACCAGCGGCTCCACCTCATTGCCGCCCTTGTAGACGCGGGCGTAGCGGTGGCCGAGGCTGGTCAGCACCTCGTAGCCGATCGTGCCGAAATGATGCGCGAGCTCGTCGACGGTGATGCCCTCGCCGAGCAGCGTCACCATGTGGCCGCGCCGCGCCGCGTTCGGGGCCAAGTCGGTGATGTCGATCGCGATCAGGTCCATCGAAACGCGGCCCGCGACCGGGCAGCGCTTGCCGGCGACAACGACCTCGGCGCCGCGGGTGCCGTCATTGGAGCTGGCGGCGCGGAAATAGCCGTCGGCATAGCCGACTGCGATGATTGCGAGTTTTGTCGGCCGCCGCGCGGTCCAGGTGCCGCCATAGCCGACGCTCTCGCCGCGTTCGACATTGCGGGTCTGCACGATGCGCGCCTTGAGGTCGACCACCGGCTGCATCGGGTTGTCGGCCTCAGGCGTCGGGTTGACGCCGTAGAGCGCTGCGCCCGGCCGCACCAGGTCGAACTGGAAGGGCGCGCCGAGGAAGATTCCGGAGGAATTGGCAAGCGCAGCCGGCACGCCGGAAAATTCGCTGGCGATACTGCGGAAGGTTGCCAGCTGTTTTGCATTCACGGGACTGTTGAGCTGCTCGGCCGAGACCAGATGGCTCATCACCAGCGTGATGCCGTGATCGCCGGCGTTGATGCGGGGGATGATGGCCTGCGCGTCCGCAAGCGTCAGCCCGAGCCGGTTCATGCCGGTGTCGATGTGAACAGCGGCGCCTCCGGTCCAGCCGGTGCGGCGGCAGAACACGTCCCATTCGGCAAGCTCGTTGAGATCGCCGATCACCGGCCGGCAATTGATCCTGGCGTAGTGCTCGCCGGTGTTCTGGAAATAGCCGCCGAGCACGTAGATCGCGGCTTCCGGCACGGCTTCGCGCACAGTGCGCGCTTCCTCGATGGTGGCGACGAAGAAGGTCTTGCAACCGGCCTTGCTCAGGGCCCGCGAGACCTGCGCGGCGCCGCAGCCATAGGCATCGGCCTTGATCACGGCCGAGCATTCGGCCGGCACGGCCGTCTTCTCGAGCTTGCGCCAATTGGCGATGATGGCGTCGAGATCGACGGTGAGCACGCCGCCATAGGCTGCGAGCGCGGCAGCCTGATTGGCCTCCGCGGAGAGGAGGCCGGATTGCGGGATCATTTTCGGGTCGGACGCCATTGTCATGGCGCCGTTTTACGCAAGAGGCCGGTCTGGTTCAAGGAACTCAGTAGTCGTTGCCGCTGCGAACCGGCAACTGACTGTCAGGCGCGAGGTCGCCGAACCTGGTGACCGAGGCTTCGAACGCCAAATCGACGGTGCCGGTCGGGCCGTGGCGCTGCTTGCCGATGATGACCTCGGCTTTTCCGTGCGCAAGACTCATGTCAAGCTGCCACTTCTCGTGTTCAGGCGTGCCTGGGCGGGGCTCCTTCATCGCGAGGTAATATTCCTCGCGGTAAACGAACAGGACGACGTCGGCGTCCTGCTCGATTGATCCGGATTCACGCAAGTCGGAGAGCTGCGGCCGTTTGTCGTCGCGGGATTCGACTTGGCGTGAGAGCTGGGACAGCGCGATCACGGGAACGTTGAGCTCCTTGGCCAGCGCCTTCAGGCTGGTCGTGATCTCCGTGATTTCCTGTACTCGGTTGTCACTCCGCTTGCCGGATCCGGAGAGCAACTGGATGTAGTCGATCACGAGGAGATCGAGGCCCTTCTGCCGCTTCAGCCGGCGCGCGCGTGCCATCAGCTGCGCGATCGACAGGCCGCCGGTCGCGTCGACATAGAACGGCAGCGACTGCAGCTCGATCGAGACTTCCCGGATCTTGTCGAAATCGGCTTCCGAGATGCCGCCGCGGCGGATGTGGGAGGAGGGAATGCCGGTGCGCTCGGCGACGATACGCGTGGCGAGCTGGTCGGCCGACATTTCGCAGGAGAAGAAGCCGATCACGCCGCCATTGGCGGCCTTCATGGTGCCGTCAGCCTGGACCTCGCCGACATAGGCCTTGGCGACGTTGTAGGCGACGTTGGTCGCCAGCGAAGTCTTGCCCATGCCCGGGCGTCCGGCCACAATGATGAGGTCGGAGTGCTGGAGGCCGCCCATCTTGGTGTCGAGGTCGCGCATGCCGGTCGAGATGCCGGACAGCTTTCCATCGCGCTGGAACGCTTTGGCCGCGAGATCGACCGCGACCGCCAACGCCTGCGAGAATTTCTGGAAGCCGCCGTCATAACGGCCGGATTCGGCGAGTTCGTACAGGCGGCGCTCGGCGTCCTCGATCTGCGCCCGCGGCGCGAAGTCGACCGGCGCGTCATAGGCGACATTGACCATGTCCTCGCCGATGCCGATCAGGTCGCGTCGCAGCGCCAGATCATAGATGGTGCGGCCGTAGTCCTGGGCGTTGATGATGGTGGTTGCTTCCGCCGCGAGCCGCGCCAGATATTGCCCGATGGTCATGCCGCCGACATCGGTGTCGGCCGGGAGGAACGTCTTCAGCGTGACGGGCGTGGCGATCTTGCCCATCCGGATCAGGCTGCTGGCCGTCTCGTAGATGGTCTGATGCAGCGGCTCGAAATAATGCTTCGGCTCGAGGAAGTCGGAGACGCGGTAGAAGGCGTCGTTGTTGACCAGGATCGCGCCGAGAAGGCTCTGTTCCGCCTCGATATTATGCGGCGCGCTCCGATACGCCGGAGTTCCGGGCTCGGGCGCGAGTTTGAGGACGTTCGAATCAGTCAGGGCCATGGTCGAGCGTTAGCAATTTTCTGGGGCGGATACGGGGCCGGGATAAAGCGCCGCCTCAGGCCAAAGCGGAAGCAAAAGCTGACCGCTATCAACCGCTCAGTTAAAATGGTGGATGATTGGCAGCCGCGGCACGCGCCGCGCTTGACGGTTTTTGCGGAACTCGCCCGTCCCGGAAGCGGCCGTGACCGCGCCACGGAAAACTCCGGGTGACATGAACCTAATGGATTGGCGCGCAGACGTATCAAGAAGCGCGCGAAATGACGCACGCCGGGAGCTTTGGGCTCGGATTCAGACCAGCAGGAGGTAGACCAGCGCAACCAAGGCCGCTCCGACGCCGGTGGCGATCAGAGCGTAATCGGTGCGGAGGTCGTCCTGCACGTCGAATGAGGTTTGGGTCCGCTTGCTCATGGCGACGGTCTAAGCCGGGCCCGACGAGACTTATGTGAAACAGATCACATCTCCCCGGATTCTTTCGGGGTACGACCCGGAACAGGAAGGCGGTCGGGGGGTTGTCTCCCGCCACCAGGGAACGAGGCGAGCGATGCGGCCAGAACGGCAGCACCAGAATTGGCGAAGCGAGGCGGCCAGCCGGCTTTGGTTGTCGGGGCTGATCGCGGCCATGCAGCACGCCGAGCGGCCCGAAGTGCGGCGCGAGCCGGTCTCGCCCGAGACCCTCGCGGACCTGCGGGCGCAACTGGCGTTAACAGCCTCTTTCCGATCGTCCCAGATCTCGACCCTGCGTCATTAGGATTCATTCACCAACCAGCGTCAGGTCCGGGTTCGGCGCCGCCTTCGCGCGCACGATGACGGGTGTCTGCGGCGTCGTGACTTTGCGACGATGTGCCGCTTCCGACAGGCGACGCGTCGTCTCACGAGGCCACCGGCACTCGAACAAGCTGCAGCGCTATTGCGCTGTGATCACAGCCGATATTCCAAAAGCGCTTAATCACATCCTTGCGTGTGGAGGCTGCTTCCATTCGCGGCTCAATCCGCTAAAAGGTGACCCGCCGCCGCGCCTTATGCCGGCTGCATTCGCGTAAATTCAATGGAGATGATGGGAATGTCGAGCCGAGCGCTCAGCCTCGCGACGGTATTTCTTCTGATCGGCTTCGGCGTGACCGATACCGTCCTTGCGCAGGCGACGAACCTCGAGGCCGGCAAGGCCCCATCCCAGCTTTTCGCGCAGACCTGCAGTGCCTGCCACAAGAGCCCGCGCGGTCTGTTGAAGACGGTGGCGCCGGGCTCGCTGCCGGGCTTCCTGCGCCAGCACTACACGACCAGCTCCGACATGGCCGGCGTGCTCGCGTCCTACCTCGTCTCCAACGGTGCCACCGACACCCGCTACCAGGCCAAGGACGGCAAGGACAAAAAGGACGGCGCCAAGGAGAAGGAAGCCAATACCGCGCCCGGCCAGGCGCCGGACCATCAGGGGCGCCGCCAGCGCTCCCAGGACGCCGCCAAGCCGGACGGCGAGGCTGCCGCGCCCGAGGGCGCCCGTCAGAAGCGCGCGGCACGGCCACCCGAGGAGGGATCGAAGGAAGGTGCGAAGCCCGAGGGCCAGGCCGCGCCCGAGGGACGCAAAGCTAAGCGTCGCGCCAAGCCCGGGACCGAGGAAGCACCGAAGGTCGACGCCGCCGCGCCGGCCATTGAAGACAAGAAGAGCGAGCCGAAGGCCGAGACCAAGCCTGACACGACCAGGCCCGACTCGGCCAAGGTCGAGCCCGGCCGTGACGAGGCGAAGCCCGAGAACAAGCCGGCAGAGAAGCCCGCTGAGGCCAGGCCGGATAGTGCCAAGGTCGAGCCGCGCGGCAGCGATACTCCGGCGCTGCGGCCCGATCCGGTACCGCAGGTCACGCCGGCTGCACCGTCTGCCGCCGCGAAGCCCGCCGAGGCCAAGCCGGCGGAGGAGGCTGCTAAG
Source organism: Bradyrhizobium sp. MI1.7 (assembly GCF_055811795.1). NCBI lineage: Bacteria > Pseudomonadati > Pseudomonadota > Alphaproteobacteria > Hyphomicrobiales > Nitrobacteraceae > Bradyrhizobium > Bradyrhizobium sp. MI1.7. The sequence continues at coordinate 90,807 of NZ_JBVVPO010000001.1, read as the reverse complement.
CCGGCCGCGCCTGCCGTGAGCTCCGAGCCGGCAGCCAAGCCGCAGGAGCCTGCACCGCCCGCGACCGCTGCGGCCCCGCCCGCGGCGCCAGCCGACTCGTCCGGTCCGCCCACACCGCCGATTTCGCGCTAAGCGAGCCAGATTTTCCGTCGATTTGCGAAGGCCGCACGCATCGCGGCCTTCGCATCGTCTTGACTGCAATTAGAGCGTTACTCTAGAGTGATGCTCTAGGAGGCGTCGATGACGACGAGCGTGCGTGACGACCTGTTGGCGGCCGGGCTTTTCGTATTCGACCGCGTCGGCTTCGAAGCCGCGACGGTGGCAGCGATCCGCGCCCGGGCACGCGCCTCCAACGGCAGCTTCTTTCATGTCTTCGGATCGAAGAAGGAACTGGCGGGCGCGCTTTTCCTGGAGGTGCTGCGGCACTATCACGCCGCGGTGCTGGCCGCGCTCGATCCGATGCCGAGGGCCGGGCAGGGCATCGATCGGTTGATCCGGGCCCATCTCGACTGGGTGGTGTCGAGCCGGCGCGAGGCCCGCTATCTCTTCGAGATATCGCGCAGCGAATGGAGCGAGGACGTCCGCGACGCTCAGCGCGCGCAGAATGCGCGCCTTGCCGAAGGCATCGAGCGCTGGCGCGCGCCGTTGGTTGCCGGCGGCGAGCTCTTGCCGATGACGCCGGTGATGTTCGTCAGCCAGCTCATCGGCCCTGCCCAGATCTTCTGCCGCGCCTTTCTCTCGGGACGTGACCGCGCCGATCCGCGCAGCGAAGCCGACACGCTTGTCGCCTGTGCCATCCGTGCGCTGCGGCCGCCCGATCGCATCCACAAGCAATAGGAGAAGCCGCATGCGAGCCGAAGCAGATCCCGAATTCGCAGCTGTAGCCGAGCGCATCCACGCCAATGTCGGCCGTCAGGGGTTTATGAACCTGGTGGGCGCCGAGCTCTCGGAATTGTCGCGCGGCACTTGCACGATTGCGGTCGCGCGCCGGCCCGAGCTGCTCCAGCAGCACGGCTTCTTCCACGGCGGCGTCACCGCCTTCCTGGTCGACAACGCCACGACGATCGCGGCGGCGACCTCGCGCGGCCAGCCGGCGTTGACGGCGGAATACAAGCTCAATCTGTTGTCGCCGGCGGTCGGCGAGAAACTGATCTGCCGGGCCAGGGTGATCAAGCCGGGCCGCCAGGTCTCGGTGGTCGCGGCCGACGTGTTTTGCGTCAACGACGGTGTCGAGAAGCACACGGCAACTGCGCTCGCTTCGATCGCGATGCTGAGCGAGGACGTCGCCGCGAAAACGAAAAGCCCGGCCGCCGGAGGCGGCCGGGCGTCGCAACCTGCGCGAACGCGGGTCTTACTTCTCGGTCTCGTCCGCAGCCGGCGCCGGCTCGTCGTCCTGCTGGGCTTCCGGATCGAAGAACTCGCCGGCGGCGGCGATCGCTTCGGCGGCCGCATCGCGGTCCTCGTTGCGGGTCGAGATGTCCTCGCCGCGGTTGATGCGCTCGGCCTCGTCCTGGCTGCGCGCAACCGTGACGGAAACCTCGACCTCGACCTCGGGGTGAACGGCGACGGTGATGGTGTGCTTGCCGATGGTCTTGATCGGCGCGTCGAGCTGCACTTGCGGGCGCTCAAGCGAGACACCGTCGGCTTCGAACGCAATGACGACGTCGCGCACCGTGACCGAGCCGAACAGCTGGCCGGCTTCGGAAGCCTGACGGATCACGATGATGTTCTTGCCTTGGATCTTCTCGGCGACCTTGGACGCCTCGCCCTTGGACTGGAGGTTGCGAGCCTCGAGATCGGCCTTCATGCCGTCGTACTTGGCGCGGTTGTCGGCGGTGGCGCGCAGCGCCTTGCCGCGCTTGAGCAGGAAATTGCGGGCATAGCCGTCGCGAACCTTCACGACTTCGCCCATCTGGCCGAGCTTGCTCACGCGTTCCAGCAAAATGACTTCCATATTCGTTCTCCTTTGAAGTGTTGAGTGAGTTGGGTTTTGGGGTTGAACTTAAGAGGTTGGCAGCGGCGGTGGCTGGCGGCTGCGCAGGAAGCGCTCGCGGAAGCCGAACACGGCATCCGCGAGGCCGAGGATCACCATCGCGATGACGGGCCAGCCGAACACCACGACGACGGCATAGGTCGAACCGAGCCAGAAGGTGCGGCTCTTCAGCGCCAGCGTCAGCGTATGCAGCACGGCAAATCCGGTCAGCGCATAGCCCATCATCAGCGCCGCCGTCGTGATCTGCGCGACCATCGCGAGCAACCCGCCGGTGAAGCAGAACGCGAGCGCGATGCAGAGCGCCACCAGCGTCATCGGCGGCAGCTCGGCCGTCATCATGTCCGGCCACGGACGCAGCAGGCGGCCCGATGTCGCCGTTATCTTGCCGCTGAGCCAGAGATTGAGGGTGAGCGTCATCATCGCGACGATGGTGGCGGCGGCCGGAGCGATCAGCACCAGCGCGTCGACGAACTGACCGGCTTCGCCTGACGTCTGCGGGTCGGCGGTGCGGAGCAGGCGCATCAAGCCGCGCCGCAGCGTGCCGGTGATGGTCTCGGCGTCGGTGCCGAGGGTGAGCAGGGCGGCGATCGTGGTCAGCGCGGCGAAGCCCGCGATCCACAGCAGGATGCGACCGACCGGATACCATTCGAGCTCGGGCTCGGCCGGCGGCTCGGTGGTGGCTTCCGGCGCGACGGGTCCAACCCGCCGGCTGAGCAGGACGAGATGGCCGAGCCACCACGCGGGCAGCGCGACGGTCACGGCAAAGGCGATGCAGTAGGGCAGGCCGAACAGGGCCCCGAGGCCGATCGCAGCTGCGATGCCGCCGAGGCTCGCGCAAAGCGGGCCCCAGCCGATCGAGGCGACCATCAGCGGCAGCGGTGCGAGATAGAACAGGACGAGCGAGATCAGCGCGCCCGATACGATCGAGGCGAACATCAGGGCCGACGCAGCGCCGGCGATCAGAGCTATCAGTCCAAGAGTCATCATCAGCTGTCCCGCTCCCTTCGAGCGGTTAGAGGCATCTTGCCCCAACCATCGGCGACCGGACGACCCGGAAGCCTTATGAAACCAAAAAAGCGCGGCCGGCAGCGAAGTCGCCGCCGGCCGAATTCGTCTTAGCGAATGACGTAGGGCAGCAGGCCCAGGAAGCGCGCGCGCTTGATGGCGCGGGCGAGCTCACGCTGCTTCTTGGCCGACACCGCGGTGATGCGGCTCGGCACGATCTTGCCGCGCTCGGAAACGTAGCGCATCAAGAGCTTGGAGTCCTTGTAGTCGATCTTCGGAGCATTTGCGCCCGTGAACGGGCAGCTCTTGCGACGACGGAAAAACGGACGGCGTGCACCAGCTTCAGCCATTGATCTTACTCCGCATCCGGCGTTGTCGTTTCAGCTTCGTCGCGCGGACGGCGCGGACCGCGGTCACCGCGGAAGCCACCACCGTCGCGATCGCCGCCACGGAAACCACCCTCGCGGTCGCCACGGAAGCCACCGCCTTCACGATCGCCGCGGAAGCCGCCGCCACGGTCGTCACGCTCGCGGTCACGGTCAGCCTTGCGCATCATCGCCGACGGGCCTTCCTCGAGCTCCTCGACGCGGACGCTGAGATAGCGGATCACGTCTTCGCTGATGCGCTCCTGGCGCTCGATCTCGGCGATCGCCGCGGACGGCGCGTCGATGTTGAGCAGCACGAAGTGCGCCTTGCGGTTCTTGTTCATGCGGTAGGTGAGGGAGCGAACGCCCCAATTCTCGGTCTTGGTCACCTTGCCGCCGAGACCCTCGACGATGCCGGTCATCTGCGCAGTCAGCTCTTCGACCTGCTGCGTGCTCGCGTCTTGGCGCGCGAGAAAAACATGCTCATAGAGAGCCATAATGGTCCTTTCCTCATGTTGGCGCATCGCCCGGCGTCAAGCCCTTAAGAGGCCTTCGGAAAGGACTCTGGGATTAAGCTCAGAAGGCGGAAACACGGGACGACGGGCCGACTGGCCCTGCCACACCAAAATCACGAATGATTTGCTGAGACCGTCCGTTCAGCTCCCGGCCGGGTCTGCGGATGGCGCGCTTATACGGATTTTGGCCGGCTTTGCAAGGTTGGAGGCCGTGCTTTCGGCCCCGGATGGTTCCGGTGCGGGCAGCGGGACCGGTCCTCGCGGACCATACCAGCTTGATTTATTTGTTTGTATAGCATACAAATAAAGCAACGCAGAGGACCCCAATGGCGGAAAAGTCGGTCCATGAGCCGTTAGAGGCGGCTGGCGACCCCAAGCATGCTGCCCGGGCTACACGTTCGGCCGGCCGCAAGATGCGGTCGCTGCTGCTGGATGCGGCGAGCCCGCTGTTCAGGGAGCGGGGGCTGTCCGGCACGGCCATCACCGACATCGCCGCCGCCGCGGACGCGTTCCCGAGCCAGATCACCTATTACTTCCGCACCAAGGAGGCGCTGTTCGTCGAATGCGCCTGCCGCGAGCTGCTGTATCTGGCGCGGGCGACGGAGCAGGCGGCGCTGAAAGCGCGCACGCCGCGCGACTACACCCGTGCGCTGGCCGAGACCGTGACTGCGAGCGATTCGGTCGCCTTCTTCGCCGAGGCGCTGACGTTGACCCGGCGGCGCCAGGATCTTGCGCCGCTGGTCGAGCGCACCATCGAGCGCCTGCACGGTGAAGGCGCACGCGCCTATGCGAGCCAGGTCGCGCGGCACGGCTGGCGCTCCCTGCGTGCGCCCGACGAAAGCTCGCGGCGGTTCTGGGCCGTCGCCGTCGGCGTCATTCTCGAGGGATACGCGATGGGCCGGTCGCCGGATGAATTATGCGCCGAGATGCTGCGTGTGCTCGGCGAGCAGGCGAAATCAGCCAGCGACACGGCGCGCCTCCGTCTGGTCGACGAGCGCGACGCATCTGGCAATTCGAATGAGGAGGGTTAGGCCATGACTGCACTTCGCATGCGTGCCCGCGATTTCCTGACCGACGACCAGCTCGCCGACGTGCGCCAGCGCGTGACCTGGAAAGGCGTCGCGCTGATCGCCCACGCCTGGGCACTCATTGTCGCCGCGATCGCTTTGGTCGCGTGGTGGCCCAACCCGATCACCTACATTCTCGCCGTTGCCATCATCGGTTCGCGCCAGCTCGGGCTCGCGATCCTGATGCACGACGGCGCGCATGGCTGCCTGTCCGCTGACGAGAAGACCAATCTGACCCTGAGCCAATGGTTCTGCGCCTATCCTCTCTTCGCGGAGACGCGCAGCTATCGGCGCTATCACCTTCAGCATCACGCGCGCACCCAGCAGGAGGACGACCCCGATCTCGTGCTGTCGGCGCCGTTTCCGATCACCAAGCTGAGCTATCGCCGCAAGTTCATTCGCGACATCACCGGGCAGACCGGCTACCAGCAGCGCAAGGCGCAACTGCTCAATGCGCTCGGGCCGAAGGACTGGACGTTGCGGCAGCGTGCTGCGCATTTCTGGGAGAAACTCGGCCCGCAATGCCTCGCCAATGCCGCGATGTTCGCAGCGCTCGCGGCAGCCGGCGTGTGGTGGGCCTATCCGCTGCTATGGCTGGTGCCGCTGTTGACCTGGATGATGGTCATCACCCGCATCCGCAACATCGCCGAGCACGCCGTCGTGCCCGACAGTAGCGATCCCTTGCGCAACACCCGCACCACGCATGCGAATTTCCTCGAGCGGCTGTTCATCGCGCCGTACTACGTGAACTATCACCTCGAGCATCATCTCCTGTTCTACGTGCCCTGCTACAATCTGCCGAAGGTGCATCGCCTGCTGAGTGCGAGCCGGCACGCCGGCCGCATGGAGGTGCAGCCGGGCTACGCCGCGGTGCTGCGGCTCGCGACCGCGAAGCCGGACCGGGATGACCGGCCGGGGCAACTCGTGAACAGCGCGCGCCGCGCGCAGGCAGGGGCGGCGGTCGACGCCAATCAGACCAATGGTGGATTCTAGGGCCAGCGTTCCCCGTTGAATCCCGGGCGAAGTTCCTATCTTGGCTTGACATTCCGGCCCCGGACAGTGTCTACGGCCCCCTTTGGAGCATGATCCGGAACCATGGCCTAAGGCCGTGCGTCATCGGCTGCCGGTTCTCGCAGGGATCACGCCCGACAAGCAGGGAGCGCCGATGACGGCAGCATTCACATTTCCAGGGCAGGGGTCCCAGGCGGTTGGCATGGGCAAGGCCCTGGCCGACGCCTTTCCGTTGGCGCGCGCCGTGTTCGACGAGGTCGATGCCGCGCTTGGGGAGAAGCTGACGGCGATCATCTGGGATGGTCCTGCAGAAACGCTCCAGCTTACAGAGAACGCCCAGCCGGCGCTGATGGCGGTATCTGTCGCCACCCTGCGCGTGCTGGAGGCCGAAGCCGGGTTTTCCGTGGGACGGGACGCGGCCTTCGTCGCCGGCCACTCGCTCGGTGAATATTCGGCGCTGGCTGCGGCCGGCAGCCTGACGATCTCGGATACCGCGCGGTTGCTTCGCACCCGCGGTCTCGCAATGCAAAAAGCCGTTCCGGTCGGCGCCGGTGCGATGGCCGCTCTCCTAGGTCTCGACTACGAGGCCGCCATGGAGGTCGCAGGCGAGGCGGCACAGGGCCAGGTCTGCCAGGCCGCCAACGACAATGGTGGCGGGCAGGTTGTCGTCTCCGGTGACAAGGCTGCGGTCGATCGCGCCGTCGAGATTGCCAAGACCAAGGGTGCCAAGCGCGCAATGCTGCTGCCGGTGTCCGCACCGTTCCATTGCAAGTTGATGCAGCCCGCCGCCGACGCCATGGCGGAGGCGCTGGCGAAGGTCACGATCAAGGCGCCGGCGGCGCCGCTGGTGTCGAACGTGCTGGCCAGCGCCATCAGCGATCCCGACGAGATCCGTCGCCGCCTGGTCGAGCAAGTCACCGGCACGGTGCGCTGGCGCGAGTCGGTTGCCTATATGGCAGGCCAGGGCGTCAACCGCTTCTTCGAGATCGGCGCCGGCAAGGTGCTGTCTGGTCTCGTCAAGCGCATTGCGGACGGCGCCGTCGGCGTGTCGGTCGGTGGTCCCAACGACATTGCCGCTGCCAAGGATGCATTGGCCGCTGCGAAGCAGGCCTGAAGGAGTTTTTCAATGTTCGACCTGACTGGCAAAAAGGCGCTCGTCACCGGCGCGACCGGCGGCATCGGCGGCGCGATCGCGCAGGCGCTGCACGCGCAGGGTGCTACCGTTGCGATTTCCGGAACGCGCAAGGAAGTGCTGGATGAGCTTGCCGGCAAGCTCGGCGAGCGTACCCACGTGCTGCCCTGCAATCTCTCCAAGGCCGACGAGGTCGAGGCGCTGGTGCCCGCTGCGGAAGCCGCGATGGGGCAGGTCGACATTCTCGTCGCCAACGCCGGCATCACCCGCGACAATCTCTTCGTCCAGCTCCGTGACGAGGACTGGGAGGAGGTCATCAACATCAATCTGACCTCGACCTTCCGCCTGGCGCGCGCCGCGACCAAGCTGATGATGCGCAAGCGCTTCGGCCGTATCATTGCCATCACGTCGATCGTCGGCGTCACCGGCAATCCCGGGCAGGGCAACTACACGGCATCGAAGGCCGGCCTGATCGGCATGATCAAGACGCTCGGTGCCGAATACGCCAAGCGCGGCGTGACCGCGAACTGCATCGCTCCGGGCTTCATCAAGACGCCGATGACCGATGCGCTCAACGACAAGCAGCGCGAGACGATTCTGGCCAAGGTTCCGGCTGCCCGCCTGGGGACGCCGGAGGACATCGCAGCCGCCGCCGTCTACCTGAGTTCGAACGAAGCGGCCTACGTCACGGGACAAACCATCCACGTCAACGGCGGCATGGCCATGATCTGACGTCTCCTTCTGCACTGCCCACAAGGGCGGTGCGGAGTGCGGCAAACGGCCGTTTCCGGTGCGAAATGAGGCTTGTAGTCAAGGCAGTTGAAGTATGATAACCGGACGCTCAACGGATGGGCAAAGAACGCCATTGCAGGTTTTTGAAACCCTGTATATTGGCGATGCGGAGCCTTGGCCGTCTCGCCGGGCCTGCATCGGTTAAGATGGGGCCAATCAAAGTACGTAAGCGAAGGCAGTCAACGACCACGACGGCTCGTATCGTCCCGGGGGGTCGGGTCTACAGGGAACAACACGAGGTTATGCAATGAGTGACATTGGCGAGCGGGTTAAGAAGATCGTGGTCGAACACCTTGGTGTTGAACCCGAGAAGGTTGTCGACGCTGCGAGCTTCATCGACGACCTCGGCGCCGACAGTCTGGACACCGTCGAACTGGTGATGGCGTTCGAAGAAGAATTCGGTTGCGAGATTCCGGACGACGCCGCGGAAACGATTCTCACCGTCGGCGACGCCACGAAGTTTCTCGAGAAGAACGCGAAGAGCTAAGGCTCTTCATTTTCGCGGGGACAACATTGAAACCGGACGGGCCGCTGACCAGCGGTCAGCCGGTTTCTTGTTATTGGCCGTGAATCTTTCGATGCGGAGTTTTCGAATATGAGGCGGGTTGTCGTCACTGGTCTCGGCATGGTGTCGCCGCTCGGCTGCGGCGTCGAACCGACCTGGAAACGCATCCTCAACGGCGAAAGCGGCGCACGCAGGATCGAGAGCTTCGATGTCTCCGATCTTCAGACCAAATACGCCTGCACCGTCGTGCGCGGCGACGGCACGAACGATACTTTCAATCCCGATACCTGGATGGAGCCGAAGGACCAGCGCAAGGTCGACGACTTCATCATCTTCGGCATGGCCGCAGCCGGCCAGGCGCTCGATGATGCCAACTGGCATCCCGAGACCGAAGAGGACAAGTGTGCGACCGGCACCATGATCGGTTCCGGCATCGGCGGCCTCACCGGCATTGCCGAAACCGCGATCCTCCTGAAGGAGCGCGGACCGCGCCGGGTGTCGCCGTTCTTCATTCCGGGCCGCCTCATCAATCTTGCTTCCGGCTACGTCTCGATCGCGCACGGCCTGAAGGGGCCGAACCATTCGGTGGTCACGGCCTGCTCGACCGGTGCACATGCGGTGGGCGACGCCGCCCGTCTGATTGCGCTGGCCGATGCCGACGTCATGGTTGCCGGTGGCGCCGAGTCGCCGATCAGCCGGATCGGCATTGCCGGCTTCAACGCCGCGCGCGCGCTCTCGACCGGCTTCAACGAAACGCCCGAGAAGGCATCGCGTCCCTACGATAAGGACCGCGACGGCTTCGTGATGGGCGAGGGCGCCGGCGTCCTCGTCCTGGAAGAACTCGAGCACGCTCAGCGCCGCGGCGCCAAGATCTACGCCGAGGTGATCGGCTACGGTCTTTCGGGCGATGCCTATCACATCACCTCGCCGTCGCCCGATGGCGATGGCGGCTTCCGCAGCATGTCGGCAGCACTCAAGCGCGCCGGCCTCACGGCATCCGATCTCGACTACATCAACGCCCACGGCACCTCGACACCGCTCGGCGACGAGATCGAGCTCGGTGCGGTCGAGCGGCTGCTCGGCAACGCCGCTTCCAAGGTCGCGATGTCCTCGACCAAATCCTCGACCGGCCATCTCCTCGGTGCCGCCGGCGCGATCGAGGCGATCTTCGCCATTCTCGCGATTCGCGATAATGTCGTGCCGCCGACCATCAATCTGGACAATCCGTCGGTCGAGACTGCGATCGATCTCGTGCCGCACATTGCGAAGCAGCGCGAGGTCAACGTCGCGTTGTCGAATTCTTTCGGTTTTGGCGGTACCAACGCGTCGGTGATCTTCCGCCGCCTGGTTCATTAGTTTGCGTTTGAAACGAATCCACCGTTTTGCCGTATTCAGCGATAGTCATACCCCGTGGGCGCGTGCATTGGCTCGACAAGCGATTGTCTGGCCGCGATTGAACCGGCAGGATTCAGGTTGCTTCGATGAGTGAAAGGCCGCCCATTTCGCCCCGGAGTCCGCGGGCAGCGCTGGAGCCCGAGCAGGTTCCGCCGCCGCCGAGGCGATCGGACCGGGCGCGCAATCCCTTCGTGATCGTCGGCAACGCCATCATCACCCTTCTGCTGATCGCCATGCTGGGCGCCGGCGGCGTCTACTACTACGGCCGGCAATTGCTCGAGGCGCCGGGGCCGCTGAAGGAAGACAAGATCGTCAACATCCCGCAGCGGGCCGGCAAGCGCGACATCGCCGAGACGCTGAACCGGGAAGGCGTGGCCGACGTCAATCCGTGGGTGTTCATCGCCAGCGTCGCCGCGCTGAAGGCGAGCTCGGACCTCAAGCCGGGTGAATATTCGTTCCAGAAGAACGCCTCCTTGCGCGACGTCATCGCCACCATCGTCGAGGGCAAGGTGGTGCAGCATTCCGTCACGATCCCGGAAGGCCTGACCTCCGAGCAGATCGTGGCGCGCCTGTCCGACAACGACATCTTCACCGGCAGCGTCCGCGAATTGCCGCGTGAGGGCACGCTGCTGCCAGAGACCTACAAGTTCCCGCGCGGGACCCCGCGCGATCAGGTGATCCAGCGCATGCAACAGGCGCAAAAGCGTGTGCTGGCCGAGATCTGGGAGCGTCGCAGCCAGGACATTCCGGTGAAGTCGCCGGAGCAACTGGTGACGCTGGCCTCGATCGTCGAGAAGGAGACCGGCAAGCCGGACGAGCGCAGCCGTGTCGCTGCCGTATTCGCCAACCGGCTGAAGCAGAAAATCAAGCTGCAGTCCGATCCGACCATCATCTATGGGCTTGTCGGCGGCAAGGGTACGCTCGGCCGACCGATCAAGCGCAGCGAGATCACGCAGCCTTCGCCCTACAACACCTATGTGATCGAGGGACTGCCGCCCGGCCCGATCTCCAACCCCGGCCGCGCCTCGCTGGAAGCCACCGCCAACCCGGCCCGCACCCGCGACTTCTATTTCGTCGCCGACGGCACCGGCGGGCATGCCTTCACCGAAACCTACGACGCGCACCAGAAGAACGTCGCCAAGCTGCGCGCGATGGAGAAGCAGATCCAGAACGACACGGTCGAGCCGGTCGAGGATGCGCAGCCGCCGGCAGCCGCCGCGCCCGGCGCTGCCGCGGATCCGCCGACCGCGACCACGCCGACGCGGCCCAATCAGCAGAAAAAGCCGCCAGCCGCTCGCCCCGCTGGTCCCGCGCCCGCCCGCCAGGGCGCGGTGCAGCCGTCGCCGCCGGTGGTCCAGCGCTAGGTTCGCGCAGACCTGCCTGCGGGACTTTGCGGATTCCACTTTCCTGCAAAATAGTCTTAAGATTCGCGTGGCCTGATGGGCCTCGCGAATCCTGAGTTTCCGGAGAAATTGACCTGATGGCGCTGTCGTCCATGACCGGCTTTGCCCGAAGCCACGGCGCTAGCGGGCCGTATACGTTCGAATGGGAATTGAAGTCGGTCAACGCCAAGGGCTTTGACCTCAGGGTGCGGTTGCCGCAGGGGTTCGACGAGCTTGAGGCCCACGCCAAGAAGCGCGCCGGCGAGCTTTTGTCGCGCGGCACCGTCTACGCCAATCTCAACGTCAAGCGCGCCAACGCCGCAGCTTCCGTCCGCGTCAACGAGGACGTGCTCAATGCCGTCCTGAAGGCGGCCGCGATGATCGCCGGCAAGGTCGATGCGGTCGCGCCGAGCGTCGACGGCCTGCTCGCCATCAAGGGCGTCGTCGAGGTCGCCGAGCCCGAGGGTGACGAGGAGGAGGACAAGGCCGCGCGTGCCGCGGCTGCGGAGGCCTTCGACAAGGCGCTCGCCGATCTCGTCGAGATGCGCAAGCGCGAGGGCACATCGCTCGGGCAGATCCTGACCCAGCGGGTCGACGAGGTCGAGGTGCTGGCGAGGAAGGCGGAAGCCGCGCCCGGCCGCAAGCCCGAGGCGATCAAGGCGAGACTCGCCGAGCAGATCGCAACCCTGCTCGACACTTCCGACCGTTTCGATTCCGACCGCCTGATGCAGGAGGCGATCCTGATCGCCACCAGGGCCGACATCCGCGAGGAGCTCGACCGCATCGCCTCCCACATCGCACAGGCGCGCGAGCTGATCGGCAAGGGCGGCCCGATCGGCCGCAAGCTCGACTTCCTGGCGCAGGAGTTTCACCGCGAGGTCAACACCTGCTGCTCGAAGTCGAACGATATCGAGCTGACCAATACGGGCCTGGCCATGAAGAACGTGGTCGAGCAATTCCGCGAACAGGTCCAGAATCTGGAGTGATCGATGACGGCGGGCGGGCACGGAACTGACGGTGTCGAGCGGCGTGGATTGATGTTCGTGCTGTCCTCGCCGTCGGGCGCGGGCAAGACGACGCTGTCGCGTCTACTGATCGACCGCATGCCCGGCCTTCGCATGTCGGTCTCCGCGACCACGCGGGCGATGCGGCCCGGCGAGGTCGACGGCCGCGACTACCTGTTCGTCGACAAGGCCAGGTTCGACGCGATGGTGAAGGGCGACGAGCTGCTGGAATGGGCGACGGTGTTCGACAACAGCTACGGCACGCCGCGTGCGCCGGTCGAGGCGGCGCTGTCGGCCGGGCAAGACGTGCTGTTCGACATCGATTGGCAGGGCACGCAGCAGCTCCGCGAGAAGGCGCGCGCGGACGTTGTCAGCGTGTTCATCTTGCCGCCCTCGGCCGCCGATCTCGAGAAGCGGCTGCATTCGCGCGCGCAGGATTCCGACGAGGTGATCCGCAAGCGCATGAGCCGCGCCAGCCACGAGATGAGCCACTGGGCCGAGTACGACTACATCGTCATCAACCACGCGGTCGACGAGGCGTTTGCCGAGGTGCAGTCGATCCTGAAGGCCGAGCGCCTCAAGCGCGAGCGGCGGACTGGCCTCGTTGGTTTCGTACGAGGTTTGCAAGGCCAGCTTCAAGGTTAGGCTTCGCGAGACGCGGTCCTTCCTGCGCCAGCCGTTCCAGCATCGCCGTGATCACGTCGACGTCGACGGCGTCCTCGATCTGCAGATCGTCATCGCGATTGGCCGACTCTTTGCCATTAATGTCGTTGGCCGCGAGCCGGGGGGCCGATGCCTCGATCTCGAACTCTCCGTTGAACATGTTGGCCTCGTCGAGCTCTGCGACCTCGTTGCTGGCTTGGGGCGCCCGCTGATCGACGGCATCGATCGCGTGATCGATCGCCTTGAGCTGCGCGGCCTTGGGCTGTGCGGCTTCGCGCTGGGCAGCTTGGGGACGCGCGGCCGCCTGGGGACGGGCGGCATCGAAATCCACCGGGCGCGGCTGCTGCGCGCGCGGCGCGGCAGTCGGCATCGCCTCGAGCCAGGGTGCGCGGCCGTCGTCGTGCGGCTCCCGATTGTCCCAATTAACGCGACGATCCTGGACGCGGACGCGTCGTCCGCCTGCGAAGCGATAGATGATGCTGGCGAGGAGGCCGGCGAGCGCCAGCGCGCCACCGATCACGAGCAGCAGCGTCTGGAGCGAGCCGGTCGCTTTATCGGTGGTGGCATCTGCCGCGGCAAGCGTGACCGGGGCAGGGGATTTTGACGGCTTCGCGCTCGGCGGCGCAGGCGAGGCGACAGGAGCGGGCGCAGCCTGCGGTGCGGGCGACGGAGCCGCGGCGGAGGCATCGGGCCAGCGCGTGGCGACCGGGGGCTGCTGCGCGTTGCTGTCAGCGGAGGGAGTGGCAGCTTGTTGCATCGGCGCCGGTTTCGCTGGTGCGGGCGCATTCGGCGTCGTCGGCGCGGTATTGCCCTGCGGCGTCAGATATTCGGCGCGTGCGTCCTGCACTGGGTGCTGCTGCGGCGGCGCTGCTGAATCTGCCGTCGGTGCATCGGGCGCAGCCTGCGCGGCCTGCACGGCCTTGGCGCTGTCCTTGCTGCCTTCGGCGCGCAAATACCAGCATTGCCGCTTGCTCCCGCGCTCCAGGCGATAGTACCAATGCTGCCCCTGCGGCGCGACGCCCTTTGGCGAGGCGAGGCAGTCGCTGGCGGCATTTGCCGAGCTCGTTGCCTCCGGCGCATTCTGCGACACGGCGGCCAGTGGTGCGCCGGCGATGATGCTGCCGACAAGCGCAGATATGAACTTCGCGGTGCGGTTGCCCATCCTGGTCTCCCGATTACGCATAACGCAACTCTTTACCTTCCCTTTGTCATCAAAGACTTGGGTGGCAATGAGCCGCAAATCCGGAGAGGATGTGGCTTGAATCGGGCCTGCGCGGTGTTCGTTCCGCCGCGAATTCAGGCGTTTTCGAGGGCTATTGCTTCGCCGAACTCCAGGTTCCGCCGCAGCCGTCGGAGCGGCGCCACGTTCCGGAACCACTGCGGCCCGAGAGCCGGCCCGTGCTGGTAAAGGTCACGCCTTGGCCCTGGCCGAACGTGCTGACCGAGCCGCCCGTGCTGACGGTTCCGCGAACGCCTTCGCCGATGATCTTGCCCGAGCTCACGACGACAGCGCCGCTCGTGCTGCCGCCGCAACCAACGCTGACGACCGCCCAGGCACCGTCGAAACCACCGCCGCCACCTCCACCGCCACCTCCGCTTCGCCGAGGCGACGAGCGTTCCTCGGTCGCCGGCTTGCTCCGGCGTGAGGGCGCGGCCGGTTCGGCCGAGCGGCCTGAAGAAGTATCCTGGCGCGAGCCGGACAGCGACTTTTCGTCGTTGCCGATCGAGCCGCCGGCGCTGCCGGACTGCGCGAAGGCGGACGACGAGGCGAGGGCGAGGTTGAGGAGGGACGCAAGGGCGATCGTACGGACGACGGCATTGGGCATGAGGAAACAATCCGAAATGAAAAAGGTATCAGCGGCCGGAGCCGTCGGCGCAGACGGATCCGATAATGCGGCAAGCTTTGCCAGCCTTGCCGCATTCGTCAAGCGCGGCATCCCTGGCGTGCTGGATGCTGTCGCGCTGGACCAGCGACCAGGACTTGTCTGATATCGCGAACGCGCCGCAGCGGTTGCCGTAGAAGGAGAGCTCGATCGGACATTTGGCGCCGGCGCAATTGCCGCGCGCATCCGCCACCGCCGCGCGCCGCGAGGCGTGGTTCCACGATATGCCCCATTTGCTGCTGTCGGGACCGTACACGATCGAGCCCCACGGCTTCAGATCCTCCATCTTGCGCATCCGCAGCAGCAGGCCTTCGGTTGCCTCGCCCGTCGGCGCCATCGAGATCCGCTGCTGGAGCTTGGTGATCGCACGGGTCAGTCCATCGGGCGTGTCAGGATCGAAATTGAGCTCGTAGAGCCGCTCGCTCAATTCGCTCAGCAGCGCGGCATCGCGCAGCGGCACGCGATCGGGATCGGCGCGCAGCCGATCCGCCGGCAGCGGATCGGGCTGCATCGCGGCGACCTGCGGCGGCGGGCTTTGCGTCGGCGGCACGAAATAGAAGGTGCCGTCGATCGGCGAGGATGACACCCAGGGCTGCTGCGCGCCTGACGTGGCGCGCTTCACGGCGAGGCCGACCTGGTTGAAGGTCTGGAACACGTCGAGGCCCGCGGTCCGGACCGTCGCCGCCAGCGCCTTGGTGTAGGGGCTGTGGCCGTCGCTGCCGTCCTGCGCGACGTTGCCGGGCTGCGTCGCGTAGGAGATCAGCGTGCCCTCCGGCGCGCGCATCTGCGCAAGGCCGCCGTCGGAGGATCGCAGGCCGCGCGAGCCAAACGGGTTGTTGCGGCAGGCGTCGAGGATCACGAGGTTGAGGCGCGTGCCCGATCCCTGCATCTGCCGCAGCACGAGGTTGACGTCGGTCATCTGGAAATCGACATCGGCCTCGCGCGTCGGATTGGCGCCGACAGGCACGAGATAGTTGGAGCCGGCGACCTGCACGCCGTGACCGGCATAATAGAACAGCGCGACGTCGGCGCCCTGGACCTGCCGGCCAAAGCTCTGCACCGCGATGTCCATTGCGCCCTTGTCGAGATCGAGCTGGGCGCGCCCGCCGACCAGCGTGAAGCCGAGTGCGGCAAGCGTCTCCGCCATCAGGCTCGCGTCCTTGGACGGATTGTCGAGCGGCGTGATGTTCTTGTAGGCGGAGTTGCCGACGACCAGCGCAATGCGCTTCTCGGCCGAGGCCGGCGCCGCCCCGGCGATAAGCAGGGCTGCGGCCAGCGCCGCCAGCCCCACGACGCGATTGAAAATCCTCGCGCGCATGAAAACCCCCAAAGCGAAAATTCTTCACGGCAATGACGCCAATCTACCAGCCCGGCGCGCCGGCGAAAAGCGGTGCGACATTCTGTGCAGGGCAATCGCATGGGAGCGTTACAGGCCGTCATGCCCGGGCTTATCCCGGGCCACGCACGCCGGAATGATGAGGGATGGATCGGTGTTTACTTCCAGACCCGCGCCAGCGTCAGCGCCAGACATCCCAGCGCAGTGCCGATCAGCCCCACCATCGCGTAGGACTGCGCGAACACGCCGGTCTGGATGAAGACCTGACAGGCGATGGCGATGCAGATCGCGGCCAGCAGCAGGCAGGCGCAGCCAACGATGATAGACAGATAGCATATCGCGGTTGCGACGGGCCCTGCGGGTGATGCGGGATCGTTCATGCAGGGTTACAACGGCGCGGCCGGCGGCGGTTACTCCGCCGCGGCGTGCACGCAAGAGCATCAGTCGCGGGCGCAGCAATCGACAAGTGCGCGCCAGATGCGCTGAACTTCGATGGTCCGCTGCAGCTCAAGGACGTGGTTCTCGCTTGCATGAGAGGACTTTTCCTCCAGTCGTGATTCACGTGGTGCGATCCAGCGCTCGGATATCGGATCGTACCACTTGCCGAGATTGACCAAGTTCGTGTCTCCTCTCTTCGTTCCCCCTGGTCCTGACTATCCCATGCGCCTGTTCGTGGTGTTCTGGGTGATGTTGCCGTGCTCGGCCTGCTCGCGAATGTTCTGCTTCTCGTCGTCGCGATGGCCCTTGGTGGTGTCGAGCGGAATTGACGGCGTGCTGCCGGAACCCTTGTGGCTCTGGTTCTCCGCGGGAACAGGCTTGACCGTTTTCGTCAGCGGCTTCGTCATGGGCTTTGACTCCGTCGTTGCCTCACGAGATGCCAACGCATGGGACATTCGCGGCGTTCCAATTGGTGGTCTGATGTGATCGGTGCGGAGGCGACGGGAAGGGCTGTCAGCGAAACCGCCGTGTCACCATTGCGAGCACGAAGACCGGCTCGCTTCCGTCAAACACGCTGAGCGTCCAGCTGTCGCCGGGGCGCAGCGCATGCTCGACGTCGCGGGAGAGGCGGACGGCTTCGCGCCAGGCGGCATCGTCGTCGAGGAGCGTTTCACCGGTCGTGTCGGTGTGAGGTTGCTGGCCCTCGAAATGAAAGAAGTAGCGCGCCATGTCGGGCAATGCGGGCCACGCGAATATGTTCCGGCTGCGCGGATCGTTCTAGCCCGCCGCGCGTCCCAGCACTTCGCGAAAGTGCTTCTTCACCGCACCGTTGCAGGTGCAGGCGCTTGTCTCGAGTGCCGGCGCATCGAGAATCAGGATGGCACCGCGGCGGGGCGCGAGGATGCGCCTGGCCTTGAAGGTCTGGATGACGCGGCTGGCATAGCTGCGGGAGACGCCGAGCATGCCGGCGAGCTGCTCATGGGTGAGGCGGATTTCGTCGCTGCCGATATGCTCTCGGGCCGCGATGATCCATTTGGCCGCGCGTTGCTCGATCGAATGCGCCGCGTTGCAGGCCGCTGTCTGGAGCAGCTGTGCGAACTGGCAGGCCGCGTAGCGCGAAAAAATCTCCTGCATGCTGGGCGATCGCTGCTGCGCCTGCTCGAGCGCGCGCAGCGGCAGGCGGACCAGCGTGCCGCCGACCTTCACGACGACGCGGGAAAAGGCCGGCGATGGGCTGCGGCCTGCGGAAAGACCGACCCCGCCCTCGCGGCCCACCAGGAGACTTTCGACCTCGCGGTCATCCTCAACCGGCACCGCGAACGACACGAACGCAGGGCCGCAGGGGAAGTGGACGACGGAGATGCCGTCGCCGGCGTGATGCAGAACGTGGTTCGCGGCGACCTCGACCGATTGCAGGTGCGGCGCGAGCAGCTCGAAATCCTGGGCGCTGAGCCTTCGCAGCAGATCGTTCCTGGGCCGGCCGGTCACTCTTCTTGTCTCTGGGCTCTTCGTTGGCCGGGAATCGGCGTCTCCAGGAAAAACCCTACGTTTCCGCGCAGGAACCGACAGTTCCAAAGTGAACACAAGTGTTTGCGGGAAACCGAAAAGTTCGCAGCAGCGAGGCGTCGCGCCGTCCGGCGTTGCCCGCAGGACACGCTGCGAACTTTGTTCTCATCCGGAGAACTACGGAATCTCCAAATGAGCCAGCGCTTGTGGGGCGCCGCGGGCTCTTATCCGAGACGGATCTGGCGTTCGGCCAGGAGGCGGCTTTGGGCCACCTGCTTGCGGTAGGCACCGATCGCGTTGTTGGCGAGCATCAACTGCCGGCGCTCACCGGTCCTGAGCTGCGCTTCGATGGCATCCAGAATGGTGTTGGCGGTCTCGTCCGGAGGCCCGAGCTCGCCGCTCTGCTCCAGGAAACTCCAGGCGATGAAGAATGCGCTTTCGACGGTGCAACGAATGGACATGCGCTGCCAACGCGGTGTGGCCGCAGCCGTTCCGCGCGGCGACGTGCCTTCAGCGCGCGGGCTGGATTCTCGCTACTTCAGCGAGGTGCTGATCGAGCCGAACTTCAACTTCAACGACGAGCCGAGATTGTTGACCACGGCGATGATCGCGAGCGCGATGCCGGCTGCGATCAGGCCGTATTCGATCGCAGTGGCTGCGATTTCATCGGCCAGGAAGCGGCGGATGGTCTGCATGGCCTCACCAGAATTCCAAAGAGAAAGCTGGCGAGGACTTTAGTTCGCGATGTGCCGGTTCCCCTATTTGGAACCGGGGCTTGGATCAATTCCGGGCTAATTCGGCGGAGGAAAAAACGGCGGCGAGACCTCATCCCGCCGCCAAGCCTGTCCAGATGTTCCGGCGCGTCAGTTCTTCAGCACGATGCGGCCGACGACCTTGCCGGCGCGCAATTCGTCGATCCATTTCTGGACGTCGCCCATCGGCTCCTCGCGCATCGGCGTCGGCTTGATCTTGCCGGCGCGGGCGAGCGCCATCAGCTCCTGGGCTTCCGCGAGCGTGCCGACCATGAAGCCTTCGACGGTCAGGCGCTTGTAGACCCATTGCACCATCGGCAGGGTGAACTGGCCGCCCATCAGGCCGGAGACGACGACCTTGCCGCCGCGCGCGGCGACCGCCACGGCAAAGGCCATCGACTTCTCATTGCCGGCGAAATCTACCACCTCGTCGAAGCCGCCCTCGGTTTCCTTCAGGATGCGCTTGATCACGTCGGGCTCGGACGGATCGTAGGCGACGGCTGCGCCGTTCTTCAGCGCGGTCTCGCGTGCGGCCGGCGAGAGATCGGCCACCGTGATCGGCTGCTTGAACATCGCCTGCGCGAACGACAGGCCCATCATGCCGACGCCACCGAGACCGATCAGCAGCAGATTGCGCTGGCGCGGGCGGTCGACCAGGCGCTTGAGCGCGCCGTAGGCGGTCACGCCGGAGCACATCAGGGTCGCGGCCTGGTTGACGGGCAGGGGATCGTAGTCGAGCAGGTACTTTGCGTCGGGCACCAGCACGTGGGTGGCGAAGCCGCCGTCGATGGAGACGCCGAGGAAGCGCTGTTTCGCGCAAAGGTTCTCGTCGCCATTGGCGCAGTCGCGGCACTGGCCGCAGCCGATCCACGGGAACACCGCCTTCTTGGCTCCGACAAGGTTCGCCGGCACGTCCGAGCCGACTTCGTCGACCACGCCCGCGATCTCGTGGCCGAGCGTGAAGGGCAGCGTCATGCCGCGCGTGGTGTCGAGCTTCTTGCCGCCGCCGAGATCGGCATAGCCGTCCTGGATGTGCAGGTCGGAATGGCAGAGGCCGCAGCGCTCGATGCGCACCAGCACTTCGGCGCCTTTCGGCTTCGGCGTGTCGACGATGGTCTCGCACAACGGCGCATCGAACTTGACCAGGGACTGCCGACGCATCAACGCCATATTCCTTCCTCCGAAATTCCTGTTATCCAGCTTGCTTTCGTATATCCGCCAATTCACGCGCCATGGCAACAAAGCCTGATATCGGGATGGTCTCGGCACGCCGCGTCGCATCGACACCTGCGGCCGCGGCAAGGCGAGCGGGATCCGCTTGAAGCGATTTCAGGCTTTGTCGCAGCATTTTTCGGCGCTGCCCGAAAGCGGCGGCTGCGACCTGTTCGAGCAGCTTGCGATCGCAAGGCAGGGGCTCTGCGCGCGGCACCAGCCGCACGACGGAGGAGGTGACCTTCGGCGGCGGCACGAAGGCCGACGGCGAAATGTCGAACAGGATCTTCGTCTCGCAGCGCCAGTTGGCGAGCACGCCGAGGCGGCCATAGGCCTCCTCGTCCTCGCGCGCCACGATCCGTTCACCGACCTCGCGCTGGAACATCAGGACCATCATGTCGTACCAGGGCGGCCAGGGGTCGGTCGTGAGCCAGCCGATCAGGAGCTGGGTCGCGATGTTGTAAGGCAGGTTCGCGACGATCTTGGTTCTTTCGCCATTGAGCAGCGGACGCGGGTCGAAGGTCATGGCATCGCCATGCACGATCTCGAGCCTATCAGGGTAGCGCGCGGAAATATCCTGCAAGGCAGGGATCGCGCGCTCGTCATGCTCGATGGCGATGACGCGTTTGGCGCCGAGCGCGAGCAACGCGCGCGTCAACCCGCCCGGGCCGGGACCGATCTCGACGATGGTGGAGTCCTCGAGCGGCGCGGCGGCACGCGCGATGCGCGCGGTGAGATTGAGGTCGAGCAGGAAGTTCTGCCCCAGCGATTTGCGTGCCGACAGTGCGTGCTGGCGAATGATCTCGCGAAGCGGCGGGAGGTCGTCGATCGCGCTCATCAGCTTTGCGCAGCCGCCATGCGGCTTGCGAGCTTGAGCGCGGCGATCAGGCTTGCCGGATTGGCCTTGGCCGTGCCGGCAATGTCGAACGCGGTGCCGTGATCGGGCGAGGTGCGGATGAAGGGCAGGCCGAGGGTGACATTGACCGCGTCGTCGAAGGCGACCGTCTTGATCGGGATCAGCGCCTGGTCGTGGTACATGCAGACGGCGCAGTCATAGGTGCTGCGTGCGGCCTCGTGGAACATGGTGTCGGCAGGGAGCGGTCCCTTCGCCTCGATGCCGTCGCTACGCAACGCTTTGAGCGCTGGTGCAATCACGGTCTGCTCCTCGTGGCCGAGCGAGCCGTCCTCTCCGGCATGCGGGTTGAGGCCGGAGATCGCGATGCGCGGCCCTTCGATGCCGAAGCGGGATTTCAGCTCGGTCGCGACGATGCGCACGGTCGAGACAATGAGCTCGCTGGTGAGCTGGGCCAGCGCATCGCGCAAGGAGACGTGGATGGTCACGGGCACCACGGCGAGCCGCGGCGACCACAGCATCATCACCGGCTGCGGCACGCGGCCGTTCTCCGCGGCGAGCTCGGCGAGGTATTCGGTGTGGCCGGGATGGCGGAAGCCTGAGCGGTAGAGCACGCTCTTGGCGATCGGGTTGGTGACGACGGCGCCGGCGCGGCCTTCACGGACGTCGGCGACCGCCTGCCGGATCGAAGCGAGCGCGGCCGGCGCGCTCGCTTCATCGGGCTTGCCGGGCTCGGCTGTCGCACTCTCACCCGTTGCGACCACGGGCAGGGCCTCGGTGAAGACGGCTGCGGCCTCGCCGGCGCTTACCGAGGCAATCCGGATATCGGCGCCGAGGGCCTTGGCGCGGCGAGCGACGAAGGCCTCGTCGCCGAGCAGATAGAAGGCGGGCAGGTTCAGTTCGCGGCGTCTGAGCCAGGCTGCGATCGTGATGTCGGGGCCGATGCCGGCGGGCTCTCCCAGGGTCAGGGCGAGGGGCTTCGAAGGCTTGATGGAAGGTTCTAAGGCGAAGTTGGCCATCAGCGGTTGCGATATTCGATCATCGCCGCTTTCCGGAGATCATCGAGATAGGCCTTCTGGGTCTTCTCGTATTTCTCCGAATACATCTTCTCGCGGACCTCGCGCTTTTTCGGCGTGTCGATCATGGTCGGCTTGCGCGAGCACAGCACGACCATCTCGATGCCCGCCTTGGTGACCTCCGGCGCGGTCAGGTGGCCGATCTGGGTGTCGTCGAGCACCTTGCGAAGCGCCTCGGGCAGTTCCGCGGTGGTCTTGGTGACGGTGTCGCGGATGGTGGCGTTCGGCGTTGAGCGGAACAGCGAATTGGCTTCCTCGCAGCTTCCGACACGCGAGCGATAGGTCTCGGCTTCCTTCTGCCGCGTCTCCAGGAACGCCGGGGACGAGCCGCGCGGCACGATCAGCACGATCGGCTGCATTTTGTACTCGGTGCCCTCGATCTGGAGCTTGTCGCCGGTCTGGGCCTGCACGGCCTGCGCGACGTCGCGCTCGCCGACCATCAGCTTCTCCTTGAAGCGGCCGCGTACGAGGCTGGTCCAGACCATCTCGGCCTTCATGCGGCCCTTCAGCGTCTCGGGGCGGACGCCCTTGACCTCGAGCGACTTGGTGAGCTGATCCGGCGTGATGCGCATGCGCTGCGCCATGCCCTCGTAGGACTGGTTGATGTCGGAGATGCCGGGGTCGACGCCGTATTTCTTGCCTTCCTTGAGCTTCACCTTGTCGTCGATCAGCTCGTTGATGACGTCCTGGCGGCTCGGGGTCTTCTGCGTGGTCAGCTGGTCGAGCTTGGAGCGCTGCTCGATGTCGAAATCGGTGATCGGGTCGCCGTTGACCATCACGACGATGTTCTGCGCGCGCGACGGCGCGGGCAGGCCGGTGAGGATCAGCCCGGCACCGATGGCGAGGAGGAGGCGAAAAACAGGCAATTGGGTCGTCATGATTATCGCTCGCATGTCAGCCGGGATGAGCTCGCTCTCGGGAGAGCCCGGCCGTCATTTCAGACGGTTCATTGGTAGCCGGCGGACGAGCTGGACCCCGTCGAGGTCGCCAGCGTGCGCAGGCCGATCTGGAACATGAACGCGTGGTTCAGCACGGGCGGCGCCGTGCCCGCAGAGTAACTATACGAAGTTACATAGTTCACGCCGAGCACGAAGCAATCGTCGACATAGCCCGCTCCGAGCACATACTGGTTGATCTTGTTGGCCTCGAGGTCCCAGCGCGCCGAGCCGGTCACCACCCAATTGGCCGCGACCTTGATCGAGCCCGAGGTCAGGATGCCCTCGCGCCGCGTCAGATAGCCGAGCTCCGGCTGCTCGGCGTAATTGCCGTACATCATGCTGACCGACCAGCGATTGAAGTTGGCGCGGCCTTCCGCCTCGAAGCGCTGCACGTTCCAGGTCTGCTCGTCCATGCGGGAGCGGACGCTGAACGTGTAGGTGCTGTTGGGCGAGTAGCTGGCGCTCGCCACGTAATCCGAGCGCGGCTTGTCGAGGCCGGAATCAAGGCCCGTGTTGATGGTGTCCTGGACCGTGTAGGAGTTCAGGCCGAACAGCTGGTAGGACTGGCCGAACAGCACCTTGACGGCGCCGCCCTTGTCGAACTGCGTGGTGGACTGCACGCCGACATTGGCGCGGCCGCCGCCCTCGACGCGGTCGTAACCGGAGAACTTGTCGACGCTGAACAGGTTCGAGGTGTCGAACACCATACTCTGGGCGTCCTCGTTCGGGAACTTGCCGGCATAGGGCTCGTTCGGCCGGATGATGACCTGCGCGATCGGCTCGATGGTGGTCGAGCCCCAGGGCTGAACGTTGATGAAGGGATAGCGGTATTCGAGGCCGACGGTCGGCATCAGGCGGAACGCCTGGGTGTCGCCGACCGGCAGGTAGTTCGACACGCCCGGCTGGTTGGAGATCGAGGCGTTGATCGCGTCGGCGCGGAGGCTGGCGAACGGTGTCCAGATCTCGCCGAACGGGTCGGTGTAGGACTTGCGCCACTGCGCTTCCGCCGTGAGGCGGGTGTAGGTGCCGGGGACGCCGCGCAGCAAGCACTGCGACGGCGTGCGCGCGAGCGGATCGGCCGACGTCGTCGTGCACAGGCTGGCGGTATTGGCGAGCGTGGTGATCGGATCGAACACCGCCGTGTCACGCGACAGGTTGGTGAAGTTGGTCTTGTAGCTGAACTCGCCGCCGAACACCGGATAGTTGAGCACGTTCGAATAGTCGATCACGGGATAGACGATCGGCACCTGGCTCTGGTTGCCCGAGTAGCTCAGCCAGTACATCGTGCGCGCATCGAAGAAGCTGCGATTGCCGACGCCGGTCAGATAGAGCTGCGACAATGCGTCAGTCGGCAGATACAGGAACGAGCCCAGCGGATCGCGGTATTGCGACAGGCGGTAGTCCGAGAAGAAGTAGTAGTCGGACATGACGACGCCGTCCCAGCCCCAGACCCACTTGTCGTTCAGCGCGAACTGACCCTTGGTGTCGACGGCGCCGCGGAACTGGCGGTCGCCGGGCTGGCCGGCGAGTGCGCCGGGGTCGAGTTGGTCGATGCCGTAGACTCGGATCTGGTAGGCGCCGTCCATCAGGCGCTGGCGGTACTCGGCCTGGAACAGCACGCCCTGCCTGGAGGTGATGCGCGGGCTGAAGGTCATGTCCATATCGGGCGCGATCGCCCAGTAGAACGGAACTTCGACGCCGTAGCCGAACGGCGTGTTCGACGTGAAGCCCGGCATCAGGAAGCCGGTCTTGCGCTTCACGGTCGGGTCGGGCGTCGAGAAATAGGGCATGTAGGCGATCGGCACGCCGAAGAATTCGAGCTGCGCCGTCTCGAAATACAGCATCTTCTCCTGCTGGTCGTGGATGATGCGCGCACCCTTGACCTGCCACAGCGGCGGCTTCTTCGGATCGTCCTTACACGGCGCGCAGGCCGTGTAGACGCCGTTCTCGAACACCGTGTAGTTGCCGCTGGAGCGGTCGGCGCGGCTCGCCGCCATGCGGGTCTGGTCGGCGGTGTCGACGCGCAGCGAATCGACGAAACCGTCGCGGTAGTCGTCGGAGAGATCCAGGATCTCGGCATAGGTGATCTTGCCGTCGGCGTCCGTCATGCGGACGTTGCCTTCGGCATGCAGCCGCTTGGTCTTCTGGTCGTAGATGACCTTGTCGGCCTCGACGCTGGTGCCGTTGTAGAACAGCTGGACGTTACCGACCGCGGAGACGCGCGAATTGTTGTAGTCGTAGTCGACCTCGGTCGCCTGAACCAGCATCTGGTTGTCGTTGGCGACCTTCGGCGGCTTCGCACGCGGCGGCAGCGGATTGTAGGTGAAGCTCTGAGCGGAGGCCGGCGTCACGGCCGCAACGTCCATCAGCCCGCCGAGCGACGCCACGGCGGCGACAGCCAGCAGGAGCCTGCGAATAGACAAGCCGCATCCGTTCGCGCGCACCACAGTACGCTGCGTCAAACGAGACACGAGCCCTCGATGGACGGCAGTCACTAACCGTCCTCCTGATACAACAAGGCCAAAAAGCCGGTGAGGCCGCCCACCACCGCGGGCAACCACGCCGCAGCGATCGGATGCATCAACTCAGCCTTGCTCAAGTCTTCAGTCACTTTCGACAAAACGTAGAGCAGAAAGCCTGCGCCCACGCCACTCAAAACCATCTTCTGCACGCCGCCCATCCGGAAGAAACGCAACGACACGGAAGCCGCCAGCATCACCATGGCGGCCAGCAAAAACGGCTGTGCCAGGAGCTTGTGATACTGGAGTCGATAGCCGGCTGTCGCGAAGCCCGAGCTCTCCGAGGAGCGGATGTAGCTCGGTAGTTGCCAAAAAGACACAGTCTCGGGTGTGGAAAAGCTGTTGCGGATCTGGGCTTCGGTCAGCGTCGTCGGAATCTCCAACCTCGCCTGGTCGATCGGCGGCGAATCCAGCGAGAAGCGGCGCACCGATTTGAACAGCCAGTGACCGGACTCCAGCGCCGCCTCGCGCGCCTCGATCCGCTCCTTGAAATGCCAGTCCGTATCGAATCGGAACAGGGTCAGGCCGGTCAGCCGGACGCCCTGCTGCTCGCTGCGCGCCGCGTTGATGATGACCTGGCCGTCATTGGTGACCTGGTTGAGCCAGAAGCCGGAGGCGTCCTGGATGCCGCCGCCGGGGGCCGAGCCGAACAGCTCGGCTTCCATGCGCTTGGACAGCTCGCGCAGGTTCGCCGACATCGGATTGTAGGCGACGGTGGCGATCACCCCGATCAGGAGCGCGCTGCCGAGAGCCGGCGAGATGAATTGCCACGCGGAGATTCCGGCGGCGCGCGCGACCACGAGCTCGAGCCGGCGGGAGAGGGCGAGATAGCAGGTCATGGCGCCGATCAGCATGCAGAACGGCGTCAGCTTCTCCAGCAATTGCGGGACCCGGAACAGCGAGGTCTCGGCCACCATGATCGCGGAGGCGGATGCGAGCCCTGAGGTCTTGCGCACCATCTCGATGTAGTCGACCAGCACCAGCAGCAGGAAGATGCCCGCGAACACGCCGAGCGCCGCGACGACGAAGCGTCCGGCGAAATAGCGCCCGAGGGTGTTGGTGAGCATGCTCATGCGGCGGCCGGCCGTCTGAACAGCCGCGCGATGCGCGCGTTCGACCTGTTGATGGCCTCCATGAGGCGGGGCGGCGGCTCGACCACGATGCCGCCGATGATCATCCACAGCCCGACGCCGATGGCGCCCAGGACCATCGCGTATTGGAACAGCACCGGGCCAGGCGACTTCACCGCCATCACCGAGCAGGCGAATCCCGCCATGCGCAGGCCGAACACCGCGATCACCGAGCCGCCGATCGAGAAGTTGCGGCTTTGGCGCGTGGTGCGCGGCGCGCCGAGGAAGGCGAAGGTCAGCACGGCAAAGGCGAAGGGATAGATCGGCGCCAGCAGGCTGTCGTGCAGAGCCGAACGGAACTGGCCGGGAATCTGCTTGTAGACCGGATCGTCCTCGGACGGGGAGAACAGCTCCCAGAGATAGCGCTCGCGGATGCCGAGGGTGACGTCGTGACCCTGGCCCGAGAATTTCGACATGTCGAAGCCGTAGCGGCCGAACGCCACCAGCGCGGGATCGCGCTTGCCGGCCTCGAAACGCTGCAGATTACCGTCCTTGAGCACCAGGAACGAGCCGTTGTCGTTCTTCACGACCTCGCCATGCTCGGCGACGATCGAGACGCGCTCGTTGGGATCGCGGCGATCGTCGATGAAGATCCCGGCGAGGATGCCACCGGGCTGGCGTTCGCGGATCCGGATCGTCAGGTTCTTGTCGAGCTGGGCGAACCGGCCGGGCTGGAGGATGTTGGTGAGCACGTCGGCGGTGATCTCGGCGTCCCACTGCTTGATCCGCCGCATGCCGTCGGGGGCGAGATAGGCCGCGATGAAGGCGACCAGCAGCGCCACGACACAGGTGGCGTAGAAGAACGGATAGAACAGCCGGAACGGTGAGAAGCCGGCGGCATTCATCACGATGATCTCGGAATCGGTCGCGAGCTTGTTCAGCGTGTGCGAGATCGCGATCATCAGCGCGATCGGCGAGATGATCAGGACCAGTGCTGGCACGACGAGGCTGGTGATGCCGAGGAAGGTCAGGATGGTCTGACCCTGGCTCGTCATCAGGTCGATGCCGCGCAACGCCTGCGTAATCCAGATCACGCCGGTGAGGCTGACCAGGACCAGCGCAAACGACGCCAGCGTCGTGCGGAAGATATACCTATCGATTGACCCCATGCGCTACCGCACGAATCCCCACCAGCGCCCCAATGCAGGCCGGAAGTCCGGCTGCCCAACCAATCCCCGATCAGGGGATCCCCAAGGTCGGCCAACCACCTCTACCACCGGCTTACTCTCTCACTACCATCCCTTTGATCCATCAACAAAATGGCTGCCCCGTGGCGCCGTCAATATATGGTTAATATTTCCCTCGTTGTGGCCCGGCGGCCACGGGGGTGCTTGGCAGCCACCGCGCCGGTGGCCCATAGTGGGGAAAGTCCAGTGAATCGTCGTTCAGCTCCGGCCCGTGACCGGGTCCGCCCAGCGACGAAAAGCCCGATGTTTTGAAGGAGTTACCCATGTCCGATGCCATCAAGGTCGGCTTTGTCCCGCTGTCTGCTGCCGCCCGTGGCATTCTGGTCGTGTTCTGCGACGACACTCTGAAGCTCGGTCCGGCGACGGCCAAGGCACTCGGCGGCGCCACTGAGCTGGTCAAGCGGGCGGCCTCCGCCGCCGGCTTCAAGGGCAAAAGCGGCGCCGCGCTGGACGTCCTGGCACCGGAGGGGCTGAAGGCCACCCGCCTGGTCGTGATCGGCGCCGGCAAGGCGGCGAGCCTGAAGGCGAACGACTTCCTCAAATTCGGCGGCGTGGCGGCGAGCAAGCTGTCGGCCGCGGCCGCTGCCATGACCATCATCGCGGAACTTCCTGATGGCGCCATGACCAGCGAGCAGGCGGTTGCAATCGCCTCGGGCCTGCGGCTGCGCGCCTACAAGTTCGATCGCTACAAGACGAAAAAGAAAGACGGCGAGGAGGGCGGCTTGCGCGCCGACGTCTCGCTTGCGGTCGGCGATGCCACCGCGGCGAAGAAGGCGTTTGCCTCGGCCGGCCATGTCGTCGACGGCGTGATCATCGCGCGCGACCTCGTCAACGAGCCGCCGAACGTGCTTTTCCCCGAGGAGTTCGCGCGCCGCGCGGGGCTGCTCCGCAAGCTCGGCGTCAAGGTCGAGGTGCTCGACGTCAAGGCGATGGACAAGCTCGGCATGGGCGCGCTGCTCGGTGTCGGCCAGGGCTCGTCGCGGCCGAGCCGCACCGTGATCATGCGCTGGGACGGCGGCAAGAAGGGCGAGGCACCGGTCGCCTTTGTCGGCAAGGGCGTTTGCTTCGACACCGGCGGCATTTCGATCAAGCCGGCCGGCAGCATGGAGGACATGAAGGGCGACATGGGCGGTGCCGCCTGCGTCGTCGGCCTGATGCACGCGCTCGCCGCGCGCAAGGCCAAGGCCAACGTGGTCGGCGCCATTGGCCTCGTCGAGAACATGCCCGACGGCAATGCGCAGCGGCCGGGCGACATCGTCACCTCGATGTCGGGCCAGACCATCGAGATCATCAACACCGACGCCGAAGGCCGCCTCGTGCTCGCCGACGTGCTCTGGTACGTGGCCAAAAAGACCAAGCCGAAATTCATGGTGGATCTGGCGACGCTGACCGGCGCGATCATGGTCGCGCTCGGCACCGAGCATGCCGGCATGTTCTCCAACAATGACGAGCTCGCCGACCGTCTGCTCGCGGCCGGCATCGAGAGCGGAGAGAAAGTCTGGCGCATGCCGCTCGGTCCCGAATACGACAAGCTGATCGATTCCCAGTTCGCCGACATGAAGAACACCGGCGGCCGCCACGGCGGCTCGATCACCGCGGCGCAGTTCCTCCAGCGCTTCGTCGACGGCACGCCCTGGGCGCATCTCGACATCGCCGGCACCGCGATGGGCGCGCCGAAGACCGATATCAACCAGAGCTGGGGAAGCGGCTACGGTGTCCGTTTGCTCGACCGTCTGGTCGCCGACCACTACGAGCGCAAATGATCTGAGATGACCGAAGTCCTTTTCTACCATCTGCAAAACATGACGGTGGAGAACGTGTTGCCGCCGCTTCTCGAGAAGTCGCTCGAGCGCGGCTGGCGCGTCGTAGTGCAGTCGACCTCGCCGGAGCGCGCCGATGCGCTCGACGCGCATTTATGGACCTACCGCGACGATTCCTTCCTGCCGCACGCGACATGGCGCGTGAACGATGCCGCCGATCAGCCGATCGTGCTGGCGATCGAGGAGGACAATCCCAACGGCGCCAATGTCCGCTTCCTGGTCGACAACGCCGCGCTGCCGCAGGACGCGCAGGGCTATGAGCGCATGGTGCTGCTGTTCAACGGCGACGATCCGGACGCGCTGGCGTTTGCCCGGAGCGCCTGGACGGATTGCAAGGCGCGGGGATTTGATGTCACCTATTGGCAGGCCGACGAACGGGGCCGTTGGCAGCGCCGGAATTAGCTGTCGTTTGCAATTAATGATAATTTGCACTTTTCGGGCGATGCTGGCTTTTGTCACCTTCGTGCCGCAAAGTGATGTTGGGACAATCGCTTAGGGCCGGTCCTTCATGCGGGGAATTTAGTTTATCGTGCGACATCAAAAGCTTCCCAGCTCGCTCATAGTTGCGTTGGCTGCCGTAGCACCGCTGCTCGCGGGCTGCTCGGGGACCGACCTGTTGTCCAAGGATGCCCAGTGGTTCAACACGCCGAGCCGCCTGTTCATCAAGAGCATCTCAATCGAATCGCCACCGTTGACCCCCGACAAGCCCGTGACGGCCGAGGATCTGGTCAGCGCCGACGGCGCCTGTCCCGGCATGACGCCGCCCCCTGGGCCGGCTGACGCCAATGCTTCGACGACGGCGCCGGCGCCCATGGGCGGCACGGTCGCGCTCGGTCACACCGAATGCGATGTGGTGCGCGGCATCGGGGCGCCCTCGACCGTCAATCTCTCCAGTGACGCCGCCGGTCGGCGCGTTGCCGTGGTCACCTGGAGCACCGGTCCGCGCGCAGGCATCTACACCTTCACGTCCGGCCGTCTGTCCTCGATCGAGGGCACGCCGGAAGCGCCTGTCATGCCGAAGGCGACCAAGCAGAAGCCGAAGAAGAAGTCGGCGTAAGCCGAACTCTCGCGTCCCGGACGCGCTGCAGCGCCATCAGCGCGTCCACGCGCGTCTTCGACGCGCTATGCGCTGCTGCGCAGAGTCGGGACCTGGTCTCTCTCGATCCAGTCTCTCTCGATCATGAGCCCCGGCTCAGCAGCGCACCACTATCGTGCTGCGCTGTGTCCGGCGCACGAGAGCACCGATCGAATTCGCCATCTCATCAAAACGAATGCGTCGTCGCTTCGAGCTGTGGCTTCTGCGCGCGCATCAATGCGTTGGTGAGATTCGCGCGCGTCTTCGAAAGTCACGCTGCCGTTATACGTGATCGGCAATTCGTGATGTGAGAGCGTTTGCATCCGCTGTCGAAACCAGCCCGGAGGAAAACTGGAGGAAATCTCCAGAATAATCACGCGCGTCTAAAGCAGTGCTTCAAGTAAGACATCCGCACCACTGCTACGCATCGAGGGGAGGGGCTAGATCGATCGAAGGAATATTTGAATGTCTACTACCTCTGTTTTCTCCCCGGTTACGGGCCAGCTCACCATTTTCGGCGACAGCGCCAATAACGGCGTCGTGATCAGCCGCGACAAGTCGGGCCGCATTCTCATCAATAACGGGCAGGTGAAGACGATCGGTGGCGATCCCACTGTGGCCAACACCAATGAGATCGACATCTTCGGTCAGGGCGGCGACGACACGATCACCGTTAACGAATCCAACGGCCCGATGCCCGCGGTGCACATTTTCGGCGGCGACGGCAATGACAGGATCACGGGCGGCTCGGGTGCCGATTTGCTGTTTGGGCAGGCCGGCGACGATACGATCAAGGGCGGCGGCGGCAACGATCTGCTGTTCGGCGGCGCGGGCAACGACACGCTGGACGGCGGCAGCGGCGACAACCAGTTGTTCGGCGAAGCGGGCAACGACCTCATGATCTGGAATCCGGGGGGCGGCACCAACCTGTTCGAGGGCGGTGACGGCAACGACACCGCGCAGATCAACGGAAGCAATGACCCGGAGACGTTCACGATCACGGCGAATGGCACGCGCGTGCGATTCGACGGGACGGGCGCGGCGCCATTTTCGCTCGACATCGGCACGACGGAGAATCTTGTGCTGCACGCCGGCGGCGGCGACGACGTCATCACCGCAAGCAATGGACTCGCCAGCCTGATCTCGCTGACGCTCGACGGCGGCGCCGGCAACGACAGGATCACCGGCGGCGACGGCAACGACCTCCTGATCGGCGGCAGCGGCGACGACATCATCAATGGCGGACGCGGCAACGACGTCGCACAACTAGGAACGGGCGACGACACCTTCATCTGGAATCCCGGCGACGGCAGCGACGCGGTCGAAGGCGGATCGGGCAACGACAAGCTGCTGTTCAACGGAGCCAACATCAACGAGACCATCAACATCTCGGCCAATGGCGGCCGGGTGCGCTTCACCCGCGACGTCGCCAACATCACGATGGACCTCAACAGCATCGAGCAGATCGAATTCGATGCACGTGGCGGCGCCGACAACATCACCGTCGGCGATCTCTCCGGGACCGGCGTCAAGCAGGTGCTGGTCGATCTCGGAGCCGTTCCCGGCGGCACGCAAGGCGACGGCGCGGCCGACACGGTGACCGTCACCGGCACCAACGGCGGCCAGCACATCGAGGTCACGTCCAACGGGACGACCGTGACGGTGACGGGCCTGCCCGAAGTCGTGACGATCGCGAGTGCGGAAGCTGCCAACGACCGGCTGGTGATCCAGGCGCTCGGCGGCAACGACGTCATCGATGCATCGCTACTTGCTGCGGCGATTGGGCTGACCATCGACGGCGGCGCGGGCAACGATACCATCACCGGCAGTCAGGGCGCCGACACCCTGATCGGTGGCGACGGAAACGATAAGGTCACCGGTGGCCGCGGCAACGACGTCGCTCTTCTCGGCGCAGGCGACGACCTCTTCACGTGGAATCCCGGTGATGGTAGCGACACCGTCGAAGGTGGCGCGGGAACGGATACGCTGGTGTTCAACGGCTCCAACGTCGCCGAGAACATGTCGATCTCGGCGAATGGCGGCCGCGCGCTTCTCACCCGCGACGTCGGCGCCATCACGATGGATCTCAACGGCGTCGAGCATGTGCAGATCGCTGCCGCCGGCGGCGCCGACAACATCACCGTCAACGATCTCTCCGGCACCGGCGTCACGCAGGTGGCGATCGACCTCAGTGCCGGCCCCGGCAGCCAGAGTGGTGACGGTGCGGCAGATCGTGTGACCGTGAACGGCACCGCAGGCGATGACAACATCTCGGTCACGACCGCTGGCGGATCGATCGTTGTCAACGGCCTTGCGGCGCAGGTGACCATCGCTCACGCCGATGCCGGTGACGTCCTGACCGTCAACGGCGGAGGCGGTAACGACGTCATCAATGCCTCGTCCATCAAGGCGGGGCAGCCGTTCAGCCTCAACATCAACGGCGGTGACGGCAACGACACCATCACCGGCAGTGCCGGCAATGACATCGTCAACGGCGGCCGTGGCAACGACGTTGCCAATCTCGGTGCCGGCGATGATACCTTCGTCTGGAATCCCGGCGACGGCAGCGACATTGTCGAAGGCGGCAAGGGCACCGATACGCTGCTGTTCAACGGCGCCAACATCAACGAGAACATCAACATCTCGGCCAATGGCGGCCGGGTGCTGTTCACCCGCGATGTTGCTGCCATCGCGATGGACCTGAATGGCGTCGAGCATATCAACTTCAACGCCCTCGGTGGTGCCGACAACATCACGATCGGCGACCTCTCCGGGACCGGCGTGAATCAGGTCAACCTCGACCTCGGCGCCAATGACGGCGCCGCGGATACGGTGACGATCAACGGAACCAGCGGCAGCGACGTCATCACGGTGACCGAGCACGACGGCATCATCACGGTGTCGGGGCTTGGCCAGGACATCAACATCACCGATGCCGGCACAGGCGACAGGATCGTGATCAACGGGCTCGATGGCGACGACGTCATCACGGCCTCCGGTCTGCACGGCGGCATCCAGCTCGTCGCCAATGGCGGCAATGGCGATGACGTCCTCATCGGCAGCCCCGGCAACGACACGCTCGCGGGCGGGGCGGGTGACGACGTGCTGATCGGTGGCGGCGGACAGGACGTCCTCGACGGTGGCCCCGGCAACAACGTCGTCATCAACGGGGGCGGGCCGATGGCGGCCGCGATGCTGCTCAACCAGGCCATGGCGGCAAACCTCGTTCCGGCGGGTGACGGTCACGGCGAGATGCCATTGCCCGATCCGCACGCGGCACAGAGCCAGACCCTCGCACCGCCGCAGCACGCCTGACGCTTAACTCCGGCCCGGAGAACGCCCATGACCACGAACGCGGTCTCGACCGATACGGGGTTGGACGCGCTGCTCACCCTGCTGCATTTGCAGGGCGTTGCGGCCGACCGCGACCAGCTCAGGCACCGGACCGGAACGGTTGTCTTTGGCGCAGCGGAGATCATCCGCTGCGCCAAATCTCTCGGCCTCAAGGCACGAACCTATCGAACGCAGTGGAGTCGTCTGTCGGGCAGCCCGCTGCCGGCGATCGCGATGCTGCGCGACGGCAGCTTCATGGTCATCGCGAAAGCCTCCGCCGACAAGGTGCTGGTGCAATCGCCGGAGGCACAGCGCCCGGTGCTGATGGAGCGCGACGAGCTGTGCGCGATCTGGGACGGTGGACTGATTCTGATGGCCCGGCGCGCCGGGCTCTCCGACCTCGGGCGCCATTTCGACATCACCTGGTTCATCGGCGCGATCGGCAAGTACCGGCGGCTGTTCGGCGAGGTGCTGGCCGCCTCGTTCTTCCTCCAGCTCTTCGCGCTGGTCTCACCGCTGTTCTTCCAGGTCGTGATCGACAAGGTGCTGGTGCATCGCTCGCTGTCCACGCTCGACGTGCTCGTCATCGGTCTCGTCGTCGTCTCGCTGTTCGACACCGTGCTGGGTATCCTGCGCAATTATCTGTTTGCGCATACGACCAACCGCATCGACGTGGAGCTGGGGGCGCGGCTGTTCCACCACCTTCTGGCATTGCCGATGGCCTGGTTTCAGGCGCGGCGCGTCGGCGATTCCGTGGCGCGGGTTCGCGAGCTCGAGAACATCCGCAACTTCATCACCTCATCGTCGCTGACGCTGCTCATCGACCTGTTCTTCACCTCGGTATTCCTGGCGGTGATGTTCGCCTATTCGCCCCTGATGAGCTGCATTGTGCTGGCATCGTTCCCGTTCTACATCGCGATCTCGGCGGTGGCGACGCCGCTGTTTCGGCGCAGGCTGGACGAGAAATTCCGCCGCGGCGCCGAGAACCAGGCTTTTCTGGTCGAGAGTGTCAGCGGCATCGAGACGCTGAAGGCGATGGCGGTCGAGCCGCAGATGCAGCGCCGGTGGGAAGAACAGCTCGCCGGCTATGTCTCGGCGAGCTTCGGCGTCACCAGCCTCGGCAACACCGCAAGCCAACTCGTCCAGTTCGTCAGCAAGGTCGTGACCGCCGCCATTCTCTATGTCGGCGCGCGCCTCGTGATCGGCGATGCATTGACCGTCGGCGAGCTCGTAGCCTTCAACATTTTTGCGGGGCGCGTTTCGGCGCCCGTGCTGCGGCTGGCACAGGTCTGGCAGGATTTTCATCAGGCGCGGCTCTCGATCGCGCGGCTTGGCGACATCCTCAACAGCGCGGCAGAGCCGGCTTATTCGGCGGCGCGTGCGGGGCTGCCGCCGATCCGGGGCAATATCCGGTTCGAGCACGTGTCGTTCCGCTACCGGCTCGATGGGCCGGAAATCCTGCATGACGTCTCGTTCGATGTTCCGGCCGGGCAAACCGTCGGCATCGTCGGATCGTCGGGCTCGGGCAAGAGCACGTTCGCCAAGCTGGTGCAGCGGCTCTACGTTCCGCAAGGCGGCCGCGTGCTGATCGACGGAATGGATCTGGTGATGACCGATCCGGCCTGGCTCCGCCGCCAGATCGGCGTGGTGCTCCAGGACAACATGCTGTTCAACCGCTCGGTGCGCGACAACATCGCGCTGGCCGATCCGACCCTGCCAATGGACCGCGTCATGGACGCAGCAAAACTTGCTGGCGCGCATGAGTTTATTCTGGAGCTTCCCGAAGGCTACGACACTGTCGTCGGCGAGCGCGGCTCGACGCTCTCGGGCGGGCAGCGCCAGCGCATCGCGATCGCCCGCGCATTGGTGACCAATCCCCGCATCCTGATCTTCGATGAAGCGACCAGCGCGCTCGACTATGAAAGCGAGCGGATCATCCATGAGAACATGAAGGAGATCGCCAGGGGCCGCACCGTTCTGATCATCGCGCATCGGCTGTCCACCGTCCGCGGCGCCGATCGCATCTTCACGCTCGAGCGCGGCCGTCTGGTCGAGGACGGCACGCATGACGCGTTGATCAAGACCGGCGGCCGATACGCGGCCCTGCATCGTCTCCAGGGAGGGATCTATGAGGTTGGCTAGCGCGGCGCCGGCCCCGCGGCCGGAGCAGACCGTCGTTCCCTTCCGGAAAGCGAAGGGGCGGCGCACTGAAGAGATCGCCTTCCTGCCCGCGGCGCTGGAGATTGCCGAGGCACCACCGTCACCGATCGGCCGGGCCATCGCGATCGCCCTGATGCTCCTTGTCTGCGCGGCACTCGCGTGGTCGGCATGGGGCACGATCGACATCGTGGCGTCCGCAACCGGGAAGGTGGTGTCGAGCGGGCGAAGCAAGGTGGTCCAGCCGTTCGAGACCGGGGTGGTGCGCGCCATCCACGTACAGGACGGGCAGGCGGTCAAATCGGGCGACGTGCTGATCGAGCTCGATCCGACCGTGAATGCCGCGGAGCGCGATCACCTGCATGACGATCTCATGGCCGAACGGCTCAATATGGCGCGTCTCCGCGCCGCATTGGCAAGCGGCGAAGATGCCTCCACCGATCTCGTCCCGCCTGCGGATGCCGATCCCTCGCTGGTCGCGACACAGCGGCAGCTTCTTGCCAATCAGGTCAGCGAGCATCGCGCCAAATTGGCGTCGCTTGCGCGCCAGCAGGCGCAGAAGGAGGCCGAGCATCAGACCATTGCGGCGACGATCCACAAGCTGGATGCGTTGCTCCCCGTCACCCAGCAGCGCGTCGATATCCGCAAGATTCTGATGGAGAAGGAAATCGGCTCGAAGCTGACCTATTACGAGACCCTTCAGCTTCTGATCGAGCAGCAGGAGGAGCTTCGCGTCCAGAGCAGCCATCTGAAGGAAGCCGAGGCGGCCGTCGCCGCGATCCGGGAGACCCGCACCCAGGCCGTGGCTGAGTATCGCAAGAGCCTGTCCGACGAACTCGCCAAGAGCGAGCAGAAAGCCAATGGCGTCGCGCGCGATCTGATCAAGGCGCAGCAGCGGACCCGGCTGCAGCAGCTGACCTCGCCGGTCGACGGCGTCGTGCAGCAGCTTGCGGTCCACACCGTGGGCGGCGTGGTCACGCCCGCGCAATCGCTGCTGGTGATCGTGCCATCGGATACGCGGCTCGAGGTCGAGGCGATGATCTCCAACCGCGACATCGGCTTCGTCGAGGCCGGGCAGGATGCCGCCGTCAAGATCGACACCTTCAACTTCACCCGCTACGGCCTGCTGGAGGGACGGGTGCTGAGCGTCTCGCAGGACGCCATCATCCGCGACCGTCCGCCGGGAAGCGACCGCGCGCTCGGGACGCCGCGCGACAGCAGCGAGCCTAACGGGCAGGAGCTGAGCTACAGCGCACGCATCTCGCTCGATCGTACGCAAATGCAGGTGGACGATCGCCTCGTCAGCCTGTCACCGGGAATGGCCGTGACGGTGGAGATCAGGACCGGCTCGCGCACCATTTTGAGCTACCTGTTGTCTCCGCTTCAGCGCTACCGACAGGAGATCATGCGGGAGCGGTAGATCCCATTTTGCTCCAGCGGAGCTGTATCACGCCTGCCCACCATTCGTCTCGCCGGCGACGTCGCCATTCTCGGCGCGGATCATCGTGATTGCGACACTTTTGCAGAGGTCGCTTTCCTGATGGCCGTGCGGCCGGGGATGCGCTTTTATGGCGCGATAAAGAATCTTGGAGGGAACATGCGTTTCATCACGATCGTGTCGGCTCTGCTTCTGTCGCTCGGCGCGGCGGTCGCCCAGGACTATCCGTCCAGGCCCATCACCGTGCTGGTGCCGTACGCCGCGGGTGGACCGACGGACACCATCGCGCGTCTGACCGCAGCAAGCATGGCGAAATCCCTCGGGCAGCAGATCATCGTCGAGAACGCGACGGGCGCCGGCGGCACGATCGGCACGACGCGCGCCGCGCGCGCCCAGCCGGACGGCTACACGCTGCTGGTCCATCATGTCGGCATTTCGACCGCGGCCACGCTGTATCGCAACCTGAGCTACGACACGAAGACGGCCTTTGCGCCGATCGGGCTCGTGACCAATGCGCCGATGACCATCATCGCGCGTCCGGACTTCCCGGCCGACACGCTCAAGGAACTGGTCGTCTACGCCCAGCAGCAGGGCGACAAGCTGACTTACGCCAATGCCGGGTTAGGTGCGGCATCGCATCTGTGCGGCATGCTGTTCATGACGGCGATCCAGAAGCAGCTCACCACGGTGCCCTACAAGGGCAATGGGCCGATCATGAACGATCTGCTCGGCAAGCAGATCGATCTCACCTGCGACCAGGCGACGAACACGACCGGGCCGATCACGGCCAAGCAGGTCAAGGCCTACGCTGTCACCACAAAAGAGCGGCTGAAGAGCCTGCCCGATCTGCCGACCGCCGACGAGGCCGGCCTCAAGGGGTTCGAGCTCGGCGTCTGGCATGGCCTCTATGCCCCTAAGGGCACGCCGCCCGCGGTCGTTCAGAAGCTGACGGCGGTGCTCCAGGCCGCGCTCAGGGATCCCGCGTTGATCGCCCGGTTCAACGACATCAACACCGAGCCGGTCCCTCAGGACAAGGCGACGCCGGAGGCGCTCGGGGCGATGCTGACCAGCGAAGTCGACCGCTGGGCGCCGATCATCAAGGCAGCGGGGCAGTATGCCGATTGAGTAAAGGGCCAACTGCTCAGCGGCTTGCATGCAGGTAATTTATTACCCGTACTGTGCATGGGGTTGTTTTTCAGATTTTGAGTCTAGCCCGCCGCCTCGTCGAACTGCGTGCTCGCCTCCAGCCACAGTTCCTCCGCGCGCGCCAGCGCGTCGGCGGCGTTGGCGCGCGCCTTCGACAGTTGCGCGGCCTGCTTGGGATCCCGGGTGAAGATGTCGGGCAGGGCGAGCGCGGTGTCGATCTTGGTGATGATCTCGCTGACGCGGGCGATCTCGCTCTCGGCTTCCGCGATGCGCTTCTTCAGCGAGCCACGATTGTCCGATCTCGGGCGCTGCGGCTTCTCGCTCGCGGCGCTACGCTCGCGCGGGACGGGCTCGCCATTGCGCGCCGACAGCACCAGGCGGCGATACTCGTCGAGGTCGCCGTCGTAATTGGTCACGGTCCGGTCGGCGACGATCCAGAGTTGGTCGGCGCAGGACTCAATCAGATAGCGGTCGTGCGAAACCATGATGACGGCGCCGGGGAATTCGTTGATCGCCTCCGCAAGCGCAGCGCGGCTGTCGATGTCGAGATGGTTGGTCGGCTCGTCCAGAATGATCATGTTGGGGCCGAAGAAGGTCGCCAGCCCCAGCAGCAAGCGCGCCTTCTCGCCGCCAGACAATTTCCCGACCTTGGTATCGGCCGCCTTGCCGGAGAATCCGATGGCGCCGGCGCGTGCGCGCACCTTGGCCTCGGGCGCTTCACCCATAAGCTTGCGGACGTGGTCGTAGGTCGAGGCATCCTCGTTCAATTCGTCGAGCTGGTGCTGGGCGAAATAGGCAATCGAGAGCTTGTCGGCACGCGTCACCTTGCCCGAGAACGGTGCGAGGCGGCCCGCGAGCAGTTTCACCAGCGTCGACTTGCCGTTGCCGTTGGAACCAAGGAGCGCGATGCGGTCGTCATTGTCGACGCGCAAGGTGACGCGGTTAAGCACGGGCGTGTTCGGATCGTAGCCGACCACGACGTTGTCGGCGGCGATGATCGGCGGCGACAGGATTTTCTCCGGCGCGGGAAAGCTGATTTCGCGCACGTCCTGGGTGACCAGCGCCGTGATCGGCTTCAGCCGCTCCAGCATTTTTACGCGAGATTGCGCCTGGCGCGCTTTCGAGGCCTTGGCCTTGAAGCGGTCGACGAAGGCCTGCAGCCGCGCGCGCTCGGCCTCCTGGCGCTTCACCGCCTTGGCATCGAGCAGCTCGCGCATGGCCCGTTGCTCCTCGAAGGAGGAATAGGTGCCTTTGTAGAGCGTGAGCTTGCCGCGCTCCAGATGCAGGATCTGGTCGACCGAGCTTTCCAGCAGGTCGCGGTCATGGCTGATCACGATCACCGTGCGCGGATAATGCGCAAGGTGATCCTCGAGCCACAGCGTGCCTTCGAGGTCGAGATAGTTGGTGGGCTCGTCGAGCAGCAGGAGGTCAGGGGCGGCGAACAGCGTGGCGGCGAGCGCGACGCGCATGCGCCAGCCGCCGGAGAATTCGGCGCAGGGGCGGAGCTGGTCGGTGGCGGAGAAGCCGAGGCCGGAGAGGATCGCGGCCGCGCGGCTCGGCGCCGAATGGGCGTCGATGTCGACGAGGCGGGTCTGGATCTCGGCGATCCGGTGCGGGGCGGTCGCGCTCTCCGCTTCGTGAAGCAGCGCGTCGCGTTCGAGGTCGGCCTTGAGCACGACGGAGATCAGGCTTTCGGGGCCGTTCGGGGCCTCCTGCGCGAGGCTGCCGACGCGCCAGCGTGGCGGCAGGGTGACCGTGCCGTGCTCGGCCGCCAGCTCGCCGCGGATCACCTTGAACAGGGTCGACTTGCCGGTGCCGTTGCGCCCGACCATGCCGACGCGCGCGCCGGGCGTGATCTGCACGGAACTCTGGTCAATCAGAAGGCGTCCGGCAAGGCGGATGGAGAGGTCGGTGATAGCAAGCATGCGGCCTTGTCACCGCAAGGCGCGTCGAACGCAACCCGTTTTTGCGTGAGCCTCACGTCAGTGCGAATCGCGGTCGCGCTGCTTCAACTCGTCGAGGAGCTGTTCGAGATGCGTCGGGAGCCGTGGTTCGGGGCGCAGGCTCTGCTGAAGCCGTTCGCCCACCGCATCGCAGATCGAGCGGCTGGTGCGCCGGTCGATCTGTTCGCTGTCATTGGCAAAAAGGCCAGCCATTGTGGGGTTCCGTCTTCTCAAGGTGATGACACGTTACCAAGTCCTTGGCCCCCCAAATGGTTTCGCCGCTCGCGGACATTGCCCGGCACTCTAGTAAAAATTGCATGAAGCCGGGCAATATCCGCCGAAATACAAAGCCCCGGCGCAGGGGAACGCCGGGGCTTCGCTTGGAAGGTACCTGGGGGGCCTAGGTACCTCAGGAAGGTGCTGTCGGGCTCAGTAGCAGCGGTTGATCAGCCGCCAGCGGGGTCCCCAGGGGGTCGGGACCAGCCGGCGCGCGTAGCAGCCGCCATAACCGTAGGAGACGGGGCCGCCGGCATAGAAGCGCGGTCCACCCCAGCCGTGATGCCAGCCACCGCCGCCGCCGTGCCAGCCCCAGCCGCCATGCCAGTGAGCGGAGGCGGAGGTTGGCGCCAGCGCGGCACCCAGCGCAACCGCGGCGACAGCGGCAAGCGAAAGTTTCCTCAACATGGTGATCTCCTAAAGACTGCCGGCGCGGGGCTATCGCGTCGATGGAAAGGCCGCCGAAACGGTCTGCCTGATGATCGGGCCTTCGGTTTCGATAGGCCCGACCTTACGCCGGCGAAGCTGAACCGAACCCTGACGGGGGTTTCAGATTGGGTTCATCTGGATGAAATCGTTGTAATCCATGCTGGAATCCGGGGCGGGCCCTGCGGCGAAGCGCCTGTGAGGCCGTTTTTGCGGTCGCTTGCCGTCCGGCGATGGCGCCGATATAAGCCCGGCAACTCCGAACCACCGCTTTCTTCTCAAGGACAAGATTATGGCCATCGAACGCACTTTCTCGATCATCAAGCCCGATGCGACCGCGCGTAACCTGACCGGTGCGGTCAATGCCGTGATCGAGAAGGCGGGCCTGCGCATCGTCGCGCAGAAGCGCATCCGCATGACCAAGGAACAGGCCGAGACCTTCTATGCCGTGCACAAGGCGCGCCCGTTCTTCGGCGAGCTCGTCGAGTTCATGACCTCGGGCCCCGTGGTGGTCCAGGTGCTGGAAGCCGAGGGCGCCATTGCCAAGTACCGCGACGCGATGGGTGCGACCGATCCGTCCAAGGCCGCCGACGGCACCATCCGCAAGCTCTACGCAAAGTCGATCGGCGAGAATTCCGCTCACGGCTCGGATGCGCCGGAGACCGCTGCGATCGAAATCGCGCAGTTCTTCTCGGGCAACGAGATCGTCGGCTGATCAGCCGATAGGTTAATATCGACGGGGCGAAAGGACGTATTGTGAACTGGCTCTGGCAGATCTTCGATCCCGCAACGATCGGGGCATTCTTCACCCAGTTTCGCAACGAGATGGCCGAACCGACCTTCTGGGTTGCGGTCGCCAAGATCATCTGGATCAACATCCTGCTCTCCGGCGACAACGCGCTGGTGATCGCGCTCGCCTGCCGCGGCCTCAAGCCGCGGCACCGGCTGTGGGGCATGATCTTCGGCGCCGGCGCAGCCGTGCTGCTGCGGATCATCTTCACCGGCATCGTCGCGAGCCTGATGGAGCTACCGTATCTCAAGCTCGTCGGCGGTCTCGCGCTGATCGTGATCGCGGCGAAGCTCCTGGTGCCGGAGAACGAGGACGAGGACGGCGTCGAGTCCGCCTCGCATCTGTGGCAAGCGGTGCAGATCGTCGTCGTCGCCGACATCGTCATGAGTCTCGACAACGTCATTGCGGTGGCCGCCGCCGCCAATGGCAGCGTGCCGCTGCTGATCCTCGGTCTCGCCATCAGCGTGCCGCTGATCGTCGCCGGTGCGGCGCTGATCATGGCGCTGCTCGCAAAGCTGCCGGTCCTGGTCTGGGCGGGTGCAGCGCTGCTCGGCTGGATCTCGGGCGAGGTGATCGCGACCGATCCCGGCATCGCGCCGAAGCTGCACACGCTGTTCGACGGCCCGCTCGGTGCCTCGCTGGACAGCATGCTCGGCGCACTTCGCATCCCGCCCCAATTCGCCCATGGCGGCGGAGGCGGCGAATATCTCTGCGCAGCTCTCGGCGTCGTCGTCGTGCTGGTCGTCGGCAGCATCTGGCGCCGGCGCAGCCTGAGCGCGGCCGCGCTGGAATCCTCCGAGCGCCACGCCAAGGCTTCGGCAGAGTAATCTCTGCGGCATGATCTGGTTTTGCTTGCCTCTTCCCGGCGGGGAGAGGTGTTGCGCGCGATCATTCCGGCAGTCGCCGTCCCCACTGAACCGGTCATCATAGCTCCGCACGCCGGCGAGCATTGCCGCCTCATGGCGGACTCGCGCGTCAAGCGGTCACGCACAGTGCGGTCCGGCACTTCGTGGGTGACCCACAGCGCTCTCAACCTCTGCGCGATTTAGACTTTGACTTATTATAAACTACTGAAAATAAAGGCGTTTTTATTGACTTGGCGGCTCGTGCCGCGGCACGTCGCTCCGGTATTTATTCCTGTCAAACCGGAAGCTGTTGAGAAATGTCTTCGAGTGCCACCTGCCGCCCTGTTGCTATTCTTGCCGCTACCGTCAAATCCCATCCGAAGTTCTCCAGACCGACGGCTTTCGCGGCCTCTCTGGTCTCCATCGCCTTGTTCGGCGACGGCTTCCTTCACCGCACCAGCGCGCAAAGCGCTGCGCCGGAGACGGCGACAGCCTTGCCGGCGGTGACCGTCACTGCCGACGTGCCGAAGCAGCGTGCACGCCCGCGTTTGAACCCAAGTCGAAGGGCGGGCCGTCAAAGCGCGCCCGCGAATGAGCGGGCCAGGATGCAGGCGGAAGCGAAGCCCGCTGCCGCAAGGCCCGGCGCACTCCCGCCCTCCTACTCAGGCGGGCAGGTCGCCCGCGGAGGCCAGATCGGCTTGCTGGGCAACAGGGATTTCATGGACACGCCGTTCAACATCACCAGTTACACGGCGAAGAAAATCGAAGATCAACAGGCCAGCACGATAGCCGACGTCGTCAGCAACGACCCTTC
Organism: Bradyrhizobium sp. MI1.7; assembly: GCF_055811795.1. Taxonomy (NCBI): domain Bacteria; kingdom Pseudomonadati; phylum Pseudomonadota; class Alphaproteobacteria; order Hyphomicrobiales; family Nitrobacteraceae; genus Bradyrhizobium; species Bradyrhizobium sp. MI1.7. The sequence continues at coordinate 47,085 of NZ_JBVVPO010000001.1, read as the reverse complement.
GGTCCGTTTCACCGGTCAGACCGGCGGCATTCTCGACTCCTTCTTCATCCGCGGCTTTCCGATCGGCGAGGGGAATGTCGGAGAAATTGCCTTCAACGGTGTCTACGGTGTTGCGCCGAACTACCGTGTCTTCACCGACTACGTCGAACGGATCGAGATCATCAAGGGCCCGACCGCGCTGCTTTACGGGATGGCCCCGAACAGCAGCGTCGGGGGCACCATCAATATCGTCCCGAAGCGTGCCTCTGATGTCGATCTCACACGGGTTACGACCGACTACGCGACGAACAGCCAGTTCGGCACGCATCTCGACGTCAGCCGACGGTTCGGCGAGAACCGCGAATTCGGAATTCGCGTCAATGGCAGCTATCACAATGGTGATACGCCGCTGGACAACCAGAACCGGGAGGCGCATGTCGGCGCCGCCGCATTCGATTATCGCGGTGAGAAATTCAGAGCATCGCTCGACTTCATCGATCAGGAAGAAAAGTTCGACGCGCCCACGAGACCGTTTCTGGTCGCAACAGGCGTAGCTGTCCCGACCGCGCCGGTCGGGAGGCGCAATGTCACGCAGGCCTGGGAATGGGCTAAGGTTCATGACAACTCGCTGCTGGCGCGCGCCGAATACGATGTGACGGATTCCGTGACGGTGTTCGCCGACGGCGGTGGCGGCAGGACCCAGGTCGATCGCTTGTTCGGCACGCCGACGATCCTGAACGCGGCCGGCAACACCACGTCGACACCGGGACGCTTCAAATTCGATATCGACAGGAATGTCGCTGACGCCGGTGTGCGCGCCCGGTTTGAAACCGGCGCGATCAGTCACGCCGTGAGTTTCCAGGGCAGCTACTACACGGATCAGATCTCACGGGGCTCTGTGTCCGGGACGCCGGTTCTGTCCAACATCTATGCGCCGATCGCCCGTCCTGAGCAGCTCGTTGCTGCTCCCGCGACTGTTCCGAAGCTTTCGGATACCGAATTGACCGGCCTTGCGCTGGCTGACACTTTGTCGGTTTTTCAGGAGCGCCTTCAGCTGACCGTCGGCGTGCGCCAGCAGGGGGTGAAGTCCAACAACTTCAATACCAACACGGGAGCGGTCACGTCCTCCTATGACCAGACGGCGCTCACGCCGATGGTCGGCCTCGTCGTCAAGCCCTGGAGCAACGTTTCGCTCTACACCAACTACATCGAAGGGCTCAGCAAGGGCGACGTCGCACCGACGACCGCGAGCAATCAGGGGGAAGTTCTTGCGCCTTACTTCAGCAAGCAGCACGAGGCAGGCGTCAAGGTCGACTTCGGAATGCTGGCCACCACGATCAGCGTGTTCCAGATCACCAAGCCGTCGGGACAATTGGGCGTCGACAAGATCTTCCGGGCGGACGCCGAACAGCGCAATCGCGGCCTGGAGTTCACCGTATTCGGAGAGGTGCAGCCGGGCATACGGGTCCTTGGCGGCGTGACGTTGATCGATGCGGAGCTGACAAAGACAAGCACGCCAACCAATCTCGGCAAGACGCCGATCGGTGTGCCTCAGGTGCAGGCAAACCTGTCCGCTGAATGGGACACCCCGTTCGCGCCCGGACTGACGCTGGTCGCAAACACCATCTATACGGGACACCAATATCTGGATGCGGCGAACATGCAGGTCGTTCCGGCCTGGACGAGGCTCGACCTGGGTGCCCGCTACAACACGCGGATCAACAACCGGCCGGTGACGCTTCGGGCCCTGGTTCAGAACGTGTTCGATACCAATTACTGGGCTGGCGTGGCGAGCTTCTCCGCATTGTCGCAAGGTGTACCGCGAACCCTGCTATTGTCGATGTCGACGGATTTCTGAGGCGGGTCGGCTTTGACGCGTGCAACGGCGATGTTGCCGGCCCCGAACCTCACCGGACGCGCACGGCGTGGGCTTCTGTGGGCTCATCGATGGCTCGGATTGCTCGGCGGCATCGTCGTGGTGCTGATCGGCCTCACGGGTAGCTTCATCGTCTTCTATCGGGAAATCGACGCCGCCCTGAACCCGGCGCTTTACACTCCCGCAGGTCGGGAACGAGAGGCTACGTTGAGCGAGGTGATGCGCGCGGCCGCGGCAGCGGATCCCGCGCCGATTGCCACGATCCTCGCGCCGGATCGGACCTGGCCGGTCTGGGTCGTGATACATGCGCATGAAACTGCGAAAGGCCGCTACCCGAATCGCTGGACGACCATGGTCGATCCTTCGAACGGGAAGGTGCTCGGGCGGCGTGACTACGTCAACGCGTTCTCCCTCAAGGTTTATCGTCTGCACTACACGCTGCTGCTCTACGAGTGGTGGGGCAAAGAGCTGGTCGGCGTTGTCGGGTTCATGCTGCTCGGCCTGGCCATGTCAGGCGTCATCTTGTGGTGGCCGAGGCCGGGTCGATTCTGGCGATCAGTGTCGGTCCGGAAGGACGTTTCGCTGCTTCGATTTGTTTTCGACGTCCACGGCACGGCCGGCTTTTGGGCGCTGCTCGCGCTCACGGTGATCTCGATGACCGGCGTCGGGATTATTTTTCCCGACGTCGTGCGTCCCATCGTTGGCCTTGTGTCGCAACCGACAGCCGATCCGTCGCCGCGGATCGAAGCGCCGCCCCCCACGGGGACACCGCCGCTATCACCCGATGCGATCATGCGGAGCGCGCAAGCGGCCAAGCCGGGCATGGCGGTTGCCATGCTGAGCCCGCCCACCGAAACGCGCAACACGTGGCGGGTGCAGTTCCGGGCCGCGGGTGCTGATCCCGCGGTACGTGCCCGGGGGGCGATCTGGCTCGATCCATGGAGTGGCGCAGTGGTGCACGATCGCACTTCGGCCGCGATGTCGATGGGGGATCGCTATCTGGCCGAACAGCTCTGGATCCATAACGGCGCGACGTTCGGGCTGATCGGGCGCCTGTTCGTGTTCGCAACCGGCTTCGCACCTCTCGCCCTGTTCATCAGCGGCGCGATCATGTGGCTCAAGAAGCGTCCAGGGAGGATTAGGACCGGCTGGCGAGTCTAGCGCCGCACGATCGAGCCGGAGCGGCCGATCAGGCGGGCGAGGGCGCGGAAGCGGCTGCCGACGCGGTCGGCGACGAGGTCGACGAGCCGGTGCTCGAACACCAGCATCAGATTGCGGCCCTGGCTGCGGAAATGCGTGGCCGGCAGCACACCCGGACGTGCCGCCGAGATCAGATGGGCGACGCGGAACGCCGCGCCCAGCAGACGGGCGCGTTCGAGCTGGGCAGGTGTCAGCAGCTCCTGCATGGTCACCGGCGGCTGGTTCTCCTCGCTCAGGCCCGCATAGCGGTAGAACACGGACAGGCCGACGAAGGCGCGCTCGGTGTGGGTGATTGCGCCGAAATTGCCGTTGACGACCAAGCTCAGCGTCTGCTCGCCGCGATGGTCGGGATGCACGCGCCAGCCGATGTCGGAGAGCAGGCACGCGGTGTGGCGCAAGCGGCGGTCCTCTTCGGTCTCGCGCAGCTTCACCACGCGCGCGAGGCGGTCGGTCCAGGCGATCAGCTCGCGGGCGTGCTTTGCCGAACGCGACAGCAGCTGATTGAGCTCTTCCGCGGCGCAGATCAGCCCGTCCTTGTTGCGCTCGGATTCCGACAGCTTCTCGTGCAAGAGGCCCTCGCGCACGCCGAAGGTCGAGAACACGATGGACTTGGGTTTCGCCACGCGGATGATGTGCTCGAGCACCAGCGCCGCATAGGTAAGGAGCGGGCGCCTGGCATCCGCGACGATCTCGATGTCGGCCAGCATGTCGGCGGCCGCAAGCCGGCGGAGACGACGCGAAAAGTCGAGCGCTTCAGCTGCGGAAATGGAGTAGCCGTGCATCACCTGGAGCGGATAGCCGCTCTGGATGATGTGGATGCGCGCGAGCGCGCGCCAGGTGCCGCCGACGGCGTAGAAGGTGCGGCCGCGGCCGGCGGTGAGCTGCGGCACCTCGTCGAGCTCCTCGCGCACGATACGGTCGGCGCGCTTGAGCGATTTGTGCGCGAGGTCCTGGAGCGCGAGGCCGCCGAGCGGCAGCGTCACGCCGCTGCGCACGCTGTTCTTGCGCACGTCGATCAGCTCGAGCGAGCCGCCGCCGAGATCGCCGACGATGCCGTCGGGATGATGGATGCCGGAGATCACGCCGAGCGCCGACAGCCGCGCCTCGCGCGGGCCCGACAGGATCTCGATCTTCACGGCGCAGATGCGCTCGGCTTTCGCGATGAAGTCGGGGCCGTTGGAGGCATCGCGGCAGGCTGCGGTCGCAATCGCAAACACGCGACCGACCTGCATGACGCGGCACAGCGCCCGGAACCGCTTCAGCGAGGTCAGCGCCTTGTCGACGGCATCGGGAGCAAGCAGGCCCGTGCTCTGCACCTCGCGCCCGAGGCCGCACAGCGTCTTCTCGTTGAAGATCGGAATGAGGCTCCGCGTCAGTCCCTCGTAGACGACGAGACGGACAGAGTTGGAACCGATATCGATGACCGCGACGCTCGAGCCGCGCTTACGCGGCCGCTTCACGTCCTCGATCCCGGATCAAGATTGATGACGTTCATTACGGCGCGTGAGACGGCGCGGCGAGGATTCCTTGAGCGACTTTCCACGGCCAGATAGACTCGGATTTGTCATGAAGTAGTTGTGGACGTTGAAAGGCTCCTCGCCCTTCGCGGTCTTCATACGCGTCGAGGACCCGTCCGGCAACAATTGCCAGCTCTGCTCATTGTCCTTCAGATTCGCGACCATGATCTGTTCGAGAACCTGCTGATGCACCGTGGGATTTTGCAGCGGACACAGCACCTCGACGCGGCGGTCGAGGTTGCGTGGCATCATGTCGGCCGAGGAGATATACACAGCCGCTTTCGCGCTCGGCAGGCCCTGGCCCATGCCGAAACAGTAGATTCGGCCGTGTTCCAGGAAGCGCCCGATGATCGACTTGACGCGGATGTTCTCCGACAGGCCTGGAATGCCGGGCCTGAGGCAGCAGATGCCGCGCACGACGAGCTCGACCTGGACGCCGGCTTGTGAGGCCTCGTAGAGCGCGTCGATGATGTCGGGGTCGACCAGCGCATTCATCTTCATCCAGACCGCGCCGGGGCGGCCATGCCGCGCATGCGCGGTCTCGCCTTGGATGTGCTCGATGATGCGCTTGCGCAACGTCAGCGGCGACACCGCCATCTTTTCCAGATCGCTCGGCGCGGCATAACCGGTGATGAAATTGAACACGCGCGCGGCGTCGCGGCCGATGGTCGGATCCGAGGTGAAGTAGGAGAGGTCGGTGTAGATACGTGCGGTGACGGGGTGATAATTGCCGGTGCCGGTGTGGACGTAGGTGGTGAGGCCGCCGCCCTCGCGGCGCACCACCATCGAGAGCTTCGCGTGCGTCTTCAGTTCGAGGAAGCCGTAGACGACCTGCACGCCGGCGCGTTCGAGGTCGCGGGCCCAGCGGATGTTGGCCTCCTCGTCGAAGCGCGCCTTCAATTCGATCAGCGCGGTGACGGACTTGCCGGCTTCGGCGGCTTCCGCCAGCGTGCGCACAATCGGGGAGTTGTTGGAGGTGCGGTAGAGCGTCTGCTTGATCGCGACGACATCGGGATCGCGGGCGGCCTGCTGCAGGAACTGCACCACCACGTCGAAGGATTCGTAGGGATGATGGACGACGAGGTCCTTCTGCCGGATCGCGGCAAAGATGTCGCCGCCATGCTCGCGCACGCGCTCGGGATGGCGCGGTACGTAAGGGGTGAATTCGAGATCGGGCCGGTCGAGGCGGGTGAGCTGCGAGAGCTCGTTCATGGCGAGCACGCCGTCGACCAGGAAGACCTCGTCGTCGGCGGCCGACAGCGCATGCTGCACGAAGCTGCGCAGCTCCTCCGGCATCTTGCCGTCGATCTCGAGCCGGATCACCGACCCGCGGCGGCGGCGCTTCAGAGCGGTCTCGAACAGGCGGACGAGGTCTTCGGCCTCTTCCTCGATTTCGAGCTCGGAGTCGCGGATGATGCGGAAGGCGCCCTGGCCGTGGAGATTGTAGCCGGGGAACAGGCGGTTGATGAACAGCCCGGTCGCCTGCTCGAGCGAGATCAGCCGCACGACCTTGCCCTCGGCCGGCAACCGGATGAAGCGGTCGATCTTGCCGGGCATACGAATCAGCGCGTTCATCTGCTTGCCGTCGGCGGCGCGCGTCAGCTGGAGCGCGATGGTGAAGCCGAGGCTCGGAATGAACGGGAAGGGGTGAGCCGGGTCGATCGCGAGCGGGGTCAGCAGCGGAAACACGTTGTTGAGGAAGTAGTCCTCGATCCAGGTCCGTTCCGCCTTGGTGACGTCCTTGCCGTCGACCAGCACGATGCCGACGTCGGCCAGCGTGCCGCGCAGGTCGCGCCAGATCGCCTGCTGGTCGGAGGCAAGCTGCGAGACGGTGCGGTTGATCAGCGCGAGCTGCTCGGACGGCGTCAGGCCGTCGGGGCTGCGCTCGGCGATGCCCTCGCGGATCTGGGCCTTGATGCCGGCGACGCGGACCATGAAGAACTCGTCGAGGTTATTCGCTGAAATCGACAGGAATCGCACCCGCTCCAGCATGGGGTGGCTGGGATTGACCGCTTCCTCGAGGACGCGGCGGTTGAAGTGCAGCCAGGAGAGCTCGCGATTGATGAAGCGCTCGGGACTTGAGGCAATCGCTGGCAGGCCCTCGGTCTCCGGGGCTTTTTCTTTAATTTCAACAGCTTGCGCAGAGTCCATCAGAAGTCGATCCATCCAGTTCGCCCCAATTTGCGACTTATGCGCAAAACCGGCGGGAGCATGTGTTAGTCCGATGACGTTTCGATGACATTGATGTTCCGCCGCTGCGCCGCGTCAAGCGGCCTTGGAGCCAGGGCGGAAGGGTCAGGCGTCCCGAAGCAGCTCGGCGGCCAGCGCCCGCGTGACGGGGCGACCGAGGCGCAGGGCCTCGCTGTCGAGCAGCTCAACGGCCTCCCGTGCGGCCGCCGAAGAGCGCTCCAGGCGGGTAGCGAGGTAGCTGACCACGCTCTCATCCACGGCGAGCTGGCGGTCGGCGCAGAACTTGACGATCAGGCCGCGGAAGAGCTGGTCGTCGGGCGGCAGCAGCGAGATCACAGGCACCGCGCGCAGCCGCGAGCGCAGGTCGCGCAGCTCGATCTCGAGCGACGCCGGTACCTCGCGGCCGGTGAAGAGCAGGTAGGCCCCATCCTCGCGGGCGAGGTTCATCAGATGAAACAGGGCCCGCTCGTCGAGCTCTTTTGCCCTGAGATCCTCGACCACCAGCGCGCCGGTGGCGAGCGCGCCCGGGACGTTTTCGGCGGTCAGCCCATTGGCTGTGGTCGAGCGGGCGCCGGAAGCCTCGGCCCAGATCGCGGCGAGATGGCTCTTGCCGCTTCCTTCCGGGCCGGCCAGCCACATGATCCGGTTCGGCCATTCAGGCCAGGCGTCGATGAGGGCAAGACCGGCTTCGTTGGCGGGGCCTTCGAGGAAATTATCCCGGCTGAGGCTTTCCGCGTGCGGAAGCGAGAATGCCAATTGTCGGGGATGAACGCGGCCTGCCACGCTTGCTGTGCTCCGTGCCGGCACGCCGGCTTCGTTTGAAGAGATTCGACGTCATCGAGCGGGAGTTGGCCTTTTGCGGGGCCGCATCCCGGCTCATTTGGCCTCGATCGTGCTACTTGGCTTCGATCGTACTCATGTGCCGCAGCCACTCGACGAGATAGAGCGACACGGAAGAGAGCGTGAAGACCGTGACGAGGCCCATCAGGATCATATCATAAGGCGCCGGTTTGAAGCCGAAGGCCAGGGAGGCCAGCACCAGCGCCGCATAGGCCACCTGGGCGGCGGTGTTGAGCTTCGACACCTTCGACGGCTTCATCTCGACCGGCTTGTCGAACAGCCAGGACACGATCACGGCGGCGACGATCATGATGTCGCGCGACACCACCAGGATCACGATCCAGCGCGGGATGTCGCCCCAGATCCCCAGTGCCAGATAGATCGAGACCAGCAGCGCCTTGTCCGCGAGCGGATCGAGCAGGGCGCCGAGCTCGCTCGTCATGTTGAAGCGCTTGGCGAGGAAGCCGTCGACCGCGTCGCTGACGCCGGCAATGAGGAAGACGGCGAACGCAACCTCCATTTGGCTCGACACGATGGCCCAGACGATGATTGGGACCAGCATGATGCGGCCCAGGGTAATGATATTCGGAATACTCACGCGGCGCTTCCTGGCACCCGGCCTGACCTCGAATCCGGCCCGTTTGAAGGCTGAACCGGTTGATATCTACATAGTATAGGGCGGGGCGCCACGCTTGCCATTGCGCGTCCCCGGAATTCGACGTAACCAGCCGCAAACCCACTGGAAATCGGGCATGACCGACCGCAAAAACGGCCTCACTTACGCCGATTCAGGCGTCGATATCGACGCGGGCAACCGCCTGGTCGATCTGATCAAGCCGTTGGTGCGCGCCACCGCGCGGCCCGGCGCCGACGCCGAGATTGGCGGATTCGGCGGCCTGTTCGACCTAAAGGCGGCCGGTTTCAAGGACCCCGTCCTGGTCGCCGCCACCGACGGGGTCGGCACCAAGGTCAAGATCGCGATCGAGACCGGCCTGCATGGCGGGATCGGCATCGACCTCGTCGCCATGAGCGTCAACGACCTCGTGGTACAGGGCGCCGAGCCGTTGTTCTTCCTCGACTATTTCGCCTGCGGCAAGCTCGACCCGGAGGCGACCGCCTCGATCGTCGCCGGTGTCGCCGAAGGCTGCCGCGAATCCGGCTGCGCCCTGATCGGGGGCGAAACCGCCGAGATGCCCGGCCTCTACAAGGACGGCGACTACGACCTCGGCGGCTTTGCCGTCGGCGCCGCCGAGCGCGGTACCTTGTTGCCGCGCAAGGACATCGCCGCGGGGGATGCCGTGATTGGCCTTGCCTCGTCCGGCGTGCACTCCAACGGCTTCTCGCTGGTGCGCAAGATCGTCGAGCAGTCCGGCCTCAGCTTCGAGGCGCCGGCCCCGTTCGCGCCGGTCATGACGCTCGGCGGCGCGCTGCTGACGCCGACACGGCTCTACGTCAAATCCTGCCTGCGTGCGATCCGCGAGACCGGCGCGGTGAAGGGGCTTGCCCACATCACCGGCGGCGGTTTCACCGACAACATCCCACGCGTGCTGCCGAGCCATCTTGGCGTCGGCATCGATCTGGCGCGCCTGCCGGTGCTGCCGGTGTTCAAATGGCTGGCTGCCCAAGCCGGCATCGCCGAGCTCGAGATGCTGCGCACCTTCAACTGCGGCATCGGCATGATCGCGATCGTCGAGCCCGACAAGGTCGATCAGGTCGTGCAGGTCTTCAGCGATGCCGGTGAGACGGTGGCGCAGCTCGGTACCGTGATTCCGGCCGAGGGCGAGCACCGCGTCGTCTACAACGGCCACCTCGACCTGGCACTGTGATGACTGGCGCTGTGATGAAGCGCCGCGTCGCCATCCTGATCTCCGGCCGCGGCTCCAACATGTCCGCGCTGATCAGGGCCGCTGCCGCAGCGGAGTTTCCGGCGGAAATCTCGCTCGTCATCTCGAACAAGGCCGACGCGCTCGGCCTCGAACGGGCCAAGGCGAGCGGCGTCAAAACGCTGGTGATTGAGAGCAAGCCGTTCGGCAAGGACCGCGCCGGCTTCGAAAAGCTGCTGCAGGCCGCGCTCGACCAGCACGGCATCGAGCTGATCTGTCTCGGCGGCTTCATGCGCCTGTTCACGGCCGAGTTCACCAAGGCCTGGTACGGGCGGATGCTCAACATCCATCCCTCGCTGCTGCCGTCGTTCCCAGGTTTGGACCCGCATGGTCAAGCTTTGCGCGCCGGCGTCAAACTGTCAGGCGCGACAGTGCACTTCGTGATCCCCGAGACCGATGCCGGTCCGATCGTGATGCAGGGTGCGGTCCCCGTCAGCGACCACGACACGGGCGCTACGCTGTCGGAGCGCATTCTCGAGGTGGAGCATCGCATCTATCCGGAAGCGTTGCGGCTGCTTGCGACCGGCAAGGTTCGGATCGAGGGCGATGTGTGCAGGACGGACGGAAGCGGGCCCTCGGAGAATTTCCTGGTATCGCCGGTGGTGCGCTGAAGCGCCGTCGCACCGTGTTTCGTCTTCGCAAACAAAATCCCCCGGCAGAGCCGGGGGCATCGTCATGATCTCTCGCGCGAAGCTTTGAGAGAAATCAGGAGACCTTGAGGTTCTCCGCGGATGCTTTGCCGCGGTTCTCCACGAGGTCGTATTCAACCACCTGGTTCTCATTAAGGGTCGAGAGTCCGGCACGCTCGACGGCCGAGATATGGACGAACACGTCCTTATCGCTGCCGTTCGGCTTGATGAACCCATAGCCCTTGGTCGGGTTGAACCATTTGACGGTGCCCTTTTGCGGCATCGCTCATCTCCTCCACTAGATACAAAAAAGACGCGGCCGCAGTTTCGCGTGCCACGCCACAAACGGGCTTCCGATAGTCTGTTCGAGTCTCAATGTCGCGAAACGCACAGCCGAGCGGCCAATTCCGATTGTGTCCAATATTGCAACATGAAATTCGCGCGTTAGCAAGCGGCGCACGGCTTTCAAGATCGCGGCGGGTGTCGCTGTCTGCTATTTGCGACCTGTGGCAAGGGAACCACAATCGAGGCAATAGCCCCGCTCCAGCGCGCCAACCGGTTGACCCTGCGTGGCAGTTCGGCACAAATCGCCGCAAGCGCGCGCCGTTCGTGTTGCATTTTTGCGCTCCGCCACTTTGCTTCGGGATTAGTCGTCATGCGCTGCGCGTTGCAGCTCTCCGGGACACGGCAGACGGTCGGGCTGGGCCGTGTCCGCCGGATCGCGGCTGCGCTCGTCATGGCGCTTGGACTCGTCGTGATGATGTCTGCGACATCAGCCTTCGCGCAGAGTCCGACGCCCACGCCGACCCCGACCCCGACACCCACGGCGTCACCGACCCCCATGCCGACCGCGACCAATTACGACCAGTCGGCCGGCAACAGTGCGCTCAATCTTGGGTCCAATTTCCTGGAGCGGCTCGGCAACCAGGCCTCTGGCGGCGTCAACCGCGCATCGCGCACCAATCCCGGTGGGGGCGGTGCCTCGGCGAGCACGGAGGATCCGCTCTACCGCACCTGGTTCGAAGGCTATGGCATCTCGGTCCGGACCGACGCGCAAGGCGACTTCGTCGGCGACAAGCGCAAGACCTTTGGCGGCGTCGCCGGCTTCGGCGCGCGGGTCGCGCCGGGCGTCAATCTCGGCTTCTCCGTCGACCAGAGCCATACCGACATCGACGTGCCGCTGGCGCTCCAGTCGGCGACGCTTGACCTGACGCAAATCGGTTTCAACGGCTCGGTCGACAAGGGACCGTGGACCTGGGCGTTCGCGGTGGTGCACGGTTTCGGCAAGGTCCGTTCCAGCAGGGACACCGGCGTTGGTCTTGCGACCGCGGGTTATCGTGCTGCGATCGACGGTGGCCTGACCGAGATCAGCTACTACTGGACCAAGGACCAGATGCGCATCGTGCCCAAGGGCGCGCTCGAATATGTGCGCGCCACCAGCGCTGCGTTCCAGGAGGCCGGAGGGCTCGATCCATTGAACGTCGGCTCCTCGGCACTCTCACGCGCACGCGTAATGATCGGCGCGGAGATCGGGCGCTACTTCATCTACGACCAGAAGATCCTGGACCTGTCGGCCTACGGCAAGTTCGTCGACAATTTCTACCAGAACCTGGGATCGGTGCAGGTCAGCCTGGGCACCCAGAGCATCGTCGTTCCCGGCATCGGGGAGAGCCGTTACGGCATGGATGCCGGCGCCTCGGCCTCGCTCAGCCTCACCAGCGTCGCGCGGCTCTACATCAACTATGATGGTAAGTTCCGCAACGAGCTGACGTCGCACCAAGGCACGGTCGGCTTCGAATACAGATGGTGAGGGCGAAGTGCCCCCTTCGCCTAAGTTGGCGTTGCCGCGACATAACCCGTTAGCCCAAAGCCCTCGCGCGCGGCCGTCATCATTGGCACCAGCGCATTCGGATGGATGAACTCGTCGCGGAAGCAGGGATAGGTCTTGGCATCGAAGATCTTCTTCAGCCAGTCGACCACGATCTTGTGGCGCTCGGAGTTGCGGAATTCCTTGTGATAGGTGAGCCAGAGATCGGCGTGGTGGCTGACACCGAGATCGACGGCAACGAGCGGTGCGCCGAGCGCGATCGACACGGTCGGCAGGAAGCCGATGCCGGCGCCGCGCTCCACCGCATAGAGCACGCCGACCGAGGAGTTGGTCTTGATTCCGACGATGCCTTCGAGCGACTTCAGTCCAAGCACGCGGGCGTAGGCGCCGTCGTCGACCTGCGGCGCGCTCTGCTTGATGATGCGATGGTTCTTCAACTCGGCGAGGGACGCCGGCACGCCGTAGAGGTTCTCGTATTCCCTGGAGACGAAGGGATAGATGTGCAGGCGGCCGAGCTTGGCGACGATCAGGTCGGGATTGGTCGGCGGCTCGAGCTGGATCGCGATGTCGGATTCAAGCCGGGCGACGTCGGCCTGCTCCATCGCGCAGCGCAGATCGACGGTGATCTTGCGATAGGTCTTCTGGAAATCGATCAGCCGCGGCAGGATCCAGAAATTGCCGGGGCCTTCCGTCACCGCGACGCGCACGGTGCCTGACGTGTCGTTCGACGATCGCGAGGCACGCCGGAAGACGTTGAAGGCATGACGCTCCATATGCGCGACGTCGGCGATCATCGCGGCGCCTTCATCGCTGAGCGTCAGTCCGCTCTGGTCGCGCAGGAACAGCTTGCAGTCGATGCTCTCTTCGAGCCGGTCGATCCTGCGCATCAGCGTGGTGGAGGTGAGGCCGAGTTCTTCGGCCGCGTTGCGGAAACTTTTATATTTTGCGCACGCTAAAAAGAGTTTCAAATCGTCCCAGGACGCGTCCAGGGCTTCTTCACGGTGCTGCATCAAAGCAGCACCCCGGTGCAATAACTGCTGCATACGCCAGATCCCCAACCGCTAAGGTCATCGTCATAGCGGGGCACTAAATCCTCGGACGATAGAGGGGTGACATGAGTATGGAAAGGGGCTCCTTTGCCGCAAGGCATGATTTCGATGCATTGCCGCTCAGTCCGGACGTCGATGTCCGATGTGCGCAATCTTCCGAAATTGCTGCGCTTTCCGACATGGCGCACCGGCTGGTGCCGGGTGTGCAGATCGGAACGGCAGAGCTTGCACGATATTTCACGTTCGATCCTCAGAGCATCCTGACGTTCAGTCGCAAGGGCAATCTGGTCGGCGGCATGGCCTTCTTGTTCCTCAACGACCGCGGACATGATGCGCTGCTGCTCGACGAGATCTGCCTGACCGCACCCGAGACGCGCTATCTCGCTTCCGCGAAGGAAGACGTTGCAGCGATCTACATCTGGGCGATCGCGGCGACGGGCCGCGGTATCGCCGGTCTCGGCAAGGCCGCGGCTCATCTACGTCAGGTAAGGTTTCGCGGCGCGGATTGCTATGCGCAGCCGTCAACCGTGGCCGGACGCGACATCATGAAGGCGACGGGATTCGACCCCGTCCCGAGCTTCCAGCCCGATCTCTGGTGTTACGAGCGGCCCTGGCATCGGCAGCCGATGCGGATGCCGGGCGCGATCATCCAAACAAGGAGTTTTGCAGATGCACGGCACTAGGATTCCCCTCGCCAAGCCCGACTCCCGCGCCATCACCATTCGCCTCGCGCGCGATCCCAACGACCTCATGCTGGTCACCGCCATTCGCGCGGCGGTCTATCTCGCCGAGCAGGATTGTCCGTTCGACGAGGAGTTCGACGGCAACGACATGGTCGCAGCGCACTTCATCGGTTACGTCGGCAACGAGCCTGCGGGTTGCCTGCGGGTACGCTTCTTCGGGGATTTCGCCAAGGTGGAGCGGCTCGCGGTGCGTCATCAATATCGGCGCTCGCGCGTCTCGTTCAAGCTGGTCCAGGCGAGCGTCGACTATGTGAAGCGCAAGGGCTTTCGCAAGATCTACGGCCAGGCGCAGGACCGGCTGGTCGATTTCTGGGCTCATTTCGGCGCCAAGCCGCTCGGTCACAACCGCAAGATCACCTTCTCGGATTTCTCCTACACGGAGATGCTGCTGGAGATCGAGCCGGGGCCGGACGCCATCACGCTGGACAGCGATCCCTATGTGATCATTCGCCCCGAGGGCGATTGGGACCGGCCCGGCGTGCTCGACGCATCCGCGGGGCGGGCGGTGACCTCGCCGCTACGGGACCTCGCACTCGCCGATCACTGAAATTGGTGCAGCTCTGCGCAAGACAATGCTGGCTTCCATTACCGATGATCCGTCGATCCTGGTCTGTGCGGATCTCCAGGTCGAATATCTGACCCCCGGGCGTCGCCATGTCATCCTCGACGGCGAAGCCGCCACCGTGCGCTGCCTGGAGCTCCTGACACTGTGGCGCACCAATCTCTGGCCGGTGATGCATCTGAAGCGCATCGCCCAGGCGGCGTGGTTCAATCCGGCATCCAGGCTGACCGATTGGATCGCGGAGGCGAAGCCGCGACCCGGCGAAATGACTTTCGAGCACCCGTTGCCGTCGGCCTACAGCTCTTCGCGGTTCGTGGACTACATGTCCAATATCCGCAATGTGCGCTGCATTCTGGTCGGCTTTTCCCTGGACGAAACCATCCTGGCCACCGCCGTCGACGGGTTTCACCGCAGCCATCGCTACCAGATCGTCGCTGACGCCGTGGCCTGCCGGCAGCCGGGCACGGGCGATGCCGCCGTCTACAAACAGTCGGTGGTGAATGTGATCGGGAATTTTGCTACAGTCCATGCCAGCGCCGAACTGATCAGAACCAGCGGCGCCATCGCGGTCTAGGCGGCCGTGGTCGGCGGATGGATGGGGTGGGACATTGTCACGGGGGGACGAGCTCAAGGAGCTGGCAAGCGATTTGTCGCGTGCTGTGGAGACGGCGCGCAGCGTCGGCTTGCCCACGACGGTCTATCTGCTCTCGATGGCGCTGGTGGAGGTGAGGGAAGCCGCTCGCGCTGCCGACGAAGAGGATGACGACGGCGCGGCGTAGGGTTTCGGGCCTGCGGCGAAAGCGTTTCTCTCAGGATCGGCCGATGGCGCGCATCAGGATATCGGATGCGTCATCAGCGTTGTCGCCCGCGTAGGCGACGAATTGATCGGGCCGCACCAGGATCAGCCGCGCCTCGTATTTCTCGCGTCCGCCTGATGCGGTGTCCCTGATCACCGTCAGCGGGATGCCAAGCCGCGCGGCGGCTTGCTCGAGAGCTGTTGCCGCGGCGCCGTCCGTCAGATCGATCAAGGTGAAGCCGTCGCCCAATTCCTCGAACACGTTTTTGCCTGACGACAGAGGTTGCGGGGTGAGATGATGACCTGCGCGCGCCGGATAGGCGTGCGAGCCGATCGCGCTGCAGACAGCGCCGGCCGGACCAAAGACGATTGGTGACCCCTCGTAATTCGGCTCGAAGGCGTTGACCTCGGCGCGCGCGCCGGAGTGCCGCTCGTGCCAGGCGGCCTCGAAATCCGCCCGATCGCGCGCTGGATCGTGCCGGCGAAGAAAATCGCGGTCGCGGAAGATCGGCGTCTCGATGAAATCGCGCGCGGTGGACGCAAACACCGGACGCCGCTCGGCATCGTAGCTGTCGAGCAGACCGGCTGGCGCCCAGCCTTGCAGCGTCGCGGCGAGCTTCCACGCCAGATTTGCGGCGTCCTCGAAGCCGGTGTTGATGCCATAGCCGCCGTAGGGCGGATGGCTGTGCGCGGCATCTCCGGCGACGAAGACGCGGCCGGCGCGGTAGCTGTCCGCGACCGTGAAGCGAAGATCCCAGAATCCGATGTGCTCGAACTCGATGTCGAATTGTGCGCCGGCGGCATCGTGCAGCAAGCGTCGGAAATCGAAATTGTCGGCGGTGGTGTCCGCGGGAACGGGGGCATGGAAGAACCAGGTGCTGCCGAGATCGACCCGGCCGAAGAACTTCCAATAGCCCTCGAGGTCCGGATGCAACACGCTGTAGAACGACTTGCCTGGAAAGGCCTCGAGCAGTCGATGCAATTCGACGGAGCGAAACACCAGCAGCACCATCAGCCGATCGTGGTCGGAGCGGGTCTGGGTGATGCCGGCGCGTTCGCGCACGATCGATCGGCTGCCATCGCAGCCGATCACGTAGTCGGCGCGAAGGCTCTGTATCATCCCGTCGCGATTTTCGATGTCGAGGCCCACGCCCTCGGCGTCAGGCCGGACATCCCGGCAGGTCCAGCCGTATTGCAGGTCAATGGAGGGAAGCTGTGCCGCCCGTTGCCGCAACACGGCTTCGGTCGCGTATTGCGGCAGGCGTTCGTTGTCGGTGAAATAGAAGGGGCGGACGAGCTCGCGCTGCAGCCAGTTGTAATTGTGGCCGCTGAGCAGCGTCCCGTAGCTGGTCATTCCGCCGATGCCGTAGTCGGGAGGAATGGTGCGGGCCGCGCGCAGCGCTGCCTCCGCGCCCCAGAAATGGAAATGCTCCATCGTCCGCTGCGTGAGGTTCTGTCCCTTGGGGATCGGCTGCGGCTGTTCGTGGCGTTCCACGACGATGGTCTTGATGCCGCGCTGGCCAAGGCCGATCGCCAGACCCATCCCGACCGGTCCGCCGCCGACGATCACGACGGGCGCGTCGCTATCCGCTGAAGCCTGCCTCACATCGCTTCCCCACGATTGTGATCGCGCGAGGCGCGATCGCTCGTCCTCATGAGATGTCGTACAGATCTCGTCAAGTAAAATCTCAAATAATGAGATTATTATGTCGCAGCCTCGGAGATCTGCCGGGCCGCTTCGCGGACCTCCGCGCTGATGCGATCGATCAACTCGCCCTTGGCATGTGGTCCGGCGATCGTGATGCAGAGGCTCGCGATCGGGTAGCCCGCATCGAGGATCGGCGCGGCGATCCCGACCGCGCCCGGTGTCACTTCGCCAAAGGCAACGGCGACGCCGGCGCGCCGCACGCGCTTCAGCGCTGCCAGGATTTCGTCGGACGTGTCGCCGACGCCGACGCTGCGCAGATCGGCGGCATAGCGCGTCACCAGTGGCATCACGCGTTGCTTGGGCAGAAAAGACATGATCGAGCGCGCGATTGCGCCGCGTCCCATCGCCATCGGTCGGCCGCGCGGATAGCTGCTCACGGGATTCACGACGGAGGCGATTGAAGCCACGCACAGCATCTTTTCCCCATACCAGCGCACGACCAGGGCCGTACAGGGGTGCGCGGCCGACAGCCGCTCCAGATGCGGGGTGGCTGCTGCGATCAGCGGATCGGAGCGGCGGCTGAGATAGTCCATCTCCACCACGCGCGGGCCAAGCGCGAACCGGCCACCGCGCGTCGGCATCACGAAGCCGCTGTCCTTCAAGCTCTTCAGATAGCGATACAGCGTCGGCCTCGTGTAGCCGAGCTCCTTCATGAGCTCTTCGGGCGACCATTGCGGCCGTGCCTCGGTGAAGAGATCGAGCACGGCAAGGACTCGATCCTGACTGTTTGCTTTGACCAAGTGAGATTCGATCCAGCTTCGCGTATTGGCCGTGATACCCGCATTCGCGCCGACCGCAAACGGTGGCACGGTAGTGGCTTGCCTTCGTTATAATCTCACTATAAGAGATTTTAAGAAGAATAATAGTGCATGAGCTGCCGGGGGAGGGGTTGGGCATGGCCGTCACAGCTACGGATGAGATCGTGTCGGGCACGGTCGACGTTCCCGCCTATGTCGATCGTCAGCCGGTTGGCGCCTTTCAGATCCGGGTTCTGCTCGTCTGCGCCGCGGTGCTGTTCATCGACGGCTTCGACACCCAGGCCATCGGTTATGTCGCGCCTGCAGTCGCGCAGGAATGGAAGCTGGCACGCGGGAGCCTCGGACCGGTGTTCAGCGCGGGGCTTCTGGGTCTCATGATCGGCGCCCTGATCTTCGGTCCGATGGCCGACAGGATCGGTCGCCGCCGCATCATCCTCGCAAGCGTGCTGGTGTTCGGCATCGGGACGCTGCTCACCGTGTTCGCGGTGGACACGACCTGGCTGATCGCGTTGCGCGTTCTGACCGGTCTTGGTCTCGGCGGTGCAATGCCCAATGCGATTGCGCTGACCTCCGAGTTCAGCCCGCATCGCCGCCGCGCCACCATGGTCATGATCATGTTCGCAGGCTTTTCGATCGGTGCGGCCCTGGGCGGGCTGCTGGCGGCCGCCATGATCCCCGCTTTCGGCTGGCGCTCGGTGTTCCTCGTCGGCGGCCTCGTGCCGCTGCTGCTTCTGCCTTTCCTCTTCAAGGCGTTGCCCGAGTCGATCCGGTTCCTGGCGATGATGGGCGGCCGCGACCGCGAGGTGGCGAACCTCCTGCAAAAGATAGCCCCGGGGGTATCCTTCGCCGGCAATGCCAAATTCGTGGTCCAGGAGCCCAAATTGTCGGGATTGCGCGTCGCGCATTTGTTTGCAGAGGGCCGCGCATCGGTGACGGTTCTGCTCTGGGTCGTGTTCTTCATGAGCCTGCTCGACCTGTATTTGCTGTCGAACTGGCTGCCCACCGTGCTGAACGATCTCGGCGTGTCGGTTTCGGGGGCGGCCGCGATTGGTGCGATGCTCCAGGTCGGCGGCGTGGTCGGCACGTTCACGCTCGGCCAATTCATCGACCGCTTCTCGTTTCGCGCGCTGTCGCTGACCTATCTCGCGGCGGCGGTCGCGGTTGCGGCCGTCGGCATGGCCAGCCATTCGATCGTGCTGGTCACGATCGCGATCTTCGCGTCGGGATTTTGCATCGTCGGGGGACAGATCGCCTCGAACGCGCTGACGGCGACCTTCTATCCGACGGCGATCAGATCGACCGGCGTGGGCTGGGCGCTGGGCATCGGCCGCATCGGCTCGATCGTGGGGCCTCTGATCGGCGGCGTGATGCTGGCCCGCGACATGGGACCGCAGCCGCTGTTTGGCGCTGCGGCCGTCCCGGCATTGATCGCCGCGGCGGCGGCCTTCGTGCTGGCACGGCGAGGCTAGCCGAGGCGATATATCCTGCCGAAGTGCCAGCGCTGCTTTCCTGCAACGCTCGTGTGCGCTTGTTGCCAACGAAATGACGTTGCAAGTTGCGGCCTGCCGCAATAGCCAAGATGTCGACGTTTTCTTTGGACAAGCTCGTCGTTTGGACAGGTCTGCGTCGTGACCTCCAATGACGCACCGTTGAGGAATCCCGCAATGTCCATGCTGCCCAATTCGCAAGAGGCCCGGGATGTGGCCTACCAGCTCCATTCCTATACCAACGCGCGCGCGCATCAGCAGGCCGGTCCGCTGGTGATCGAGCGCGGCGAGGGTCCTTACGTGTTCGACGCGTCGGGCAAGCGCTATTTCGAGGCCATGGCCGGCTTGTGGAGCGTCGGGCTCGGCTTCAACGAGAAGCGGCTGGTCGAGGCGGCGCACAAGCAGATGCTGGCGCTGCCGTTCTACCATACGTTCTCCGCCAAATCGCACGGGCCCTCGATCGACCTCGCCGAGAAGCTGGTGGCGCTCGCGCCGGTGCCGATGAGCAAGGTGTTCTTCACCAATTCCGGGTCGGAGGCTAACGACACCGTTCTCAAGCTGATCGCCTATCGCTCCAACGCGCTCGGCCAGCCCCAGCGCAAGAAGATCATCAGCCGGATGCGCGCCTATCACGGCGTCACCATTGCCTCGGCAAGCCTCACCGGCCTGCCGAACAACCACCGCTCGTTCGACCTGCCGCTGCCCAACATCCTGCACACGGGCTCGCCGCATTTCTACAAGGACGGCGCGCCCGGTGAGAGCGAGGAGGCGTTCGCGACGCGCCGGGCCGAGGAGCTCGACGCGCTGATCCAGAAGGAGGGCCCGGATACGATCGCGGCCTTCTTCGGCGAGCCGGTGATGGGCGCGGGCGGCGTCGTCGTGCCGCCGGCGACCTATTGGGACAAGATCCAGGCCGTCCTGAAGAAGTACGACATTCTGCTGGTCGCAGATGAGGTCATCTGCGGCTTCGGCCGTACCGGCAAGATGTTCGGCTGCGAGACCTATGGCATCAAGCCGGACGTGATGGTGGTCTCCAAGCAGATCACCTCGAGCTATTTCCCGCTGTCGGCGATCATCCTGAACGATCGCATGTTCGAGCCGATCGCGGACGAGAGCAACAAGATCGGCGTGCTCGGCCACGGTTTCACCGCGGGCGGCCATCCCGTCGGCTCGGCCATCGCGCTGGAGAACCTCAAGATCATCGAGGAGCGCGGCCTGGTCGCGCACGCCGCCGAGCTCGGCGGCTACATGCAGGGCAAGCTGCGCGAGCTCACCAGCGATCCGCTGGTCGGCGAGGTCCGCGGCGTCGGCATGATCGCGGCGATCGAGCTCGTGCTAGACAAGGGACGCAAGACCGCCGCCAGCACGCCCGGCGCCGTCGGCGGCATCGCCAGCCGCATGCTCCAGGAGCGCGGCGTGATCTCGCGCAACATGCTGGATGCCATCGCCATCTGCCCGCCGCTGATCGTCACCAAGGCCCAGATCGACGAGCTGATCGCGGCCATTACGGGCGTGCTGAACGACATGAAGCCGGAAGTGGCGAAGCTGACGCCGGCGTAGGCTCTCTCCTCGTCATTGCGAGGAGCCCGCAACAAAATTGCGAAGCAATTTTGCGCGGGCGACGAAGCAATCCAGACCGTCTCCGCGGAAAGATTCTGGATTGCTTCGCTTCGCTCGCAATGACGGCGTTGATGCAGTGAGCCTCGATTTATCACCGTCACCCTGAGGTGCTCGCCTCTTCGGCGAGCCTCGAAGGGCGACGGCCGACTGGCCGCAGCGGGGGCCGCTCATCCTTCGAGGCTCACGCCTCGCGACTCAGGATGACGGTTTAACCGGCTCCACCCGTTGGACCCCGATCACGCGGCCTTTCTCGATCGCGAGCGCCAGCTCGCCGCGCTTGAGCTTCAAGGCGGCGTCGCCGAACAACTCGCGGCGCCAGCCGCGCAAGGCCGGCACGTCGGCCTCGTCGTCCGCTGCGATCTCTTCGAGATCGTCGACAGTGGCGATCACCTTGCTGGCGACCGCGTGGCGCTCCGCGGTCATGCGCAGCAGCACCTTCAACAGCTCGACGATGGCGGCGCCATTGTTGTTGTTGCGCGGCTTCTCCAGCTTCGGCAGCGTCGCAAAGTCCCGCGCCAGCCCGCGCTCGACCGCGGCGACGATGTCCGCGCCCCATTTGGATTTCTCGAACCCCTTCGGCACCGAGCGCAGATGGGCGAGCTTCTCCAGCGTGTTCGGCGCGTGGGTCGCGATGTCGCTGATGGCTTCATCACGCAGCACGCGGCCGCGCGGCACGTCGCGGCTCTGCGCTTCCTGCTCGCGCCAGGCCGCGACCTCCATCAGGACCGCGAGGTCCTTCGGCTTGCGGACCCGCGTCTTCAGCCGTTCCCAGGCGCGCTCGGGGTGGAAGTCGTAAGTGCGGGGCGAGGTCAAAACCTCCATCTCGATGGAGACCCACTCGCTGCGGCGCCGCTTCTTGAGGTCGGCATCGAGCGCGGCGAACACGTCGCGCAGGTGCGTGACGTCGGACACCGCGTAGTGCATCTGCTCTTTCGTCAGCGGCCGGCGCGACCAGTCGGTGAAGCGGTGGGTCTTGTCCGGGCGGTGGCCCGCGACCTTCTCGACCAGCGCGTCATAGGCGATGCTGTCGCCGTAGCCGAGCACCATGGCCGCGACCTGGGTGTCGAACACCGGGTGCGGGATGATGTTGGCCTGGTGCCAGATGATCTCGATGTCCTGGCGGGCGGCATGGAATACCTTCAGCACGCCCTCGTTGCCCATCAGGTCGAAGAACGGCTTGAGGTCGATGCCCTCGGCCAGGGTGTCGATGACGATCGCTTCCTCGGGGCTGGCCATCTGCACCACGCACAGCAGCGGGTAGTAGGTGGTTTCGCGCAGGAACTCGGTATCGACTGTAATAACGGGGTGCTTGGCCAGCCGGCTGCAGGCAGCCGCGAGGTCAGCGGTGGTGGTAATCAAATCCATGAACGGCCCATGACACTTGGTATCAGCCGTTCTGCCGAAAGCGCTGTGATGTCAAGGGGCTCTAAGCGAATTCGAGCCTTGCATCGGGCCGGAATCGTCTCTTTCCGACGAAATTCCTATTCGTAACGGATCCGGTGCGAGGATTTGCGCGCGCAGGGCAGCGCCACCACGACCACGCACATGGCGACCAGCGCCAGCCCCAGGAACTCGAAAACCAACAGATCCACGGCGAAATCTCCAGAAACATTGATAGATTTGTCGGGGGTACGTTGAGGGTCTGTTAATGCTCGTGGTTACCGGCCGCCCGGCAAGCCGGATGGTGGACGGGGAGTTAACGGGGGCGGGCTCGACCATCACCCCATGAGCTTCGGCAAGACGGCGGCGAGCGCGTCCACGGCGGCACGGACTTTTGGCGGAATCCGGGGCGAACGGGGCCACAGCGCGTGGCAGTCGTAGAGGAATTCGGGCTGGCCTTCGAAGAGGCCGACCAGCGCGCCGGTATTGAGACGCTCGCGGACCAGCCAATAAGGCAGCCAGGAGAGACCCATGCCTTGCGCGGCGGCGTCCGCGATCGCCTCCATATCGTCGAGCCTCAGCCGGCCTGAAGGCATGATCTCGCGTGCCGGCTGGTCGGCTTGCGGAAACAGCCACGGCCGGACGCGTCCAGAGCGGCGATAGATGATCGCCTGATGCGCGGCGAGATCGTCGAGCGATTTCGGCTTGCCGTTGGCGCGCAAATAGGACCGCGCGCCGCACACCACCATGCGCTGGCTTGCGATGCGCCGCGTGATCAGACCGGACTGGTCGTCGAGATCGCCGGTCCGGATCGCAAGATCGTAGCCGGCCTCGATGATGTCAGCGATCGGATCGCCGAAGGAGAGGTCGAGCTCGAGATGCGGATATTTTCGCGCGAGCTTCATCAGCAAGGGCGCGATGCAGTGTCGGCCCAGCAGGGCAGGCATGGTCACGCGCAGCCTGCCGCGCGGCGCGGAGAGTTCATCGGCCACGACGGCGTCGGCGGCTTCGGCCTCGCTGAGTACCGTGCGGCAGCGCTCGTAATAGACTTGGCCAGCTTCGGTCAGGCTCTGGCGCCGCGTGGTGCGGTTGAGGAGGCGGACGCCGAGGCGTTCTTCGAGGAAGCGCACATGCTTGCCGACCATCGGCCCCGACATCTCCAGGGCGTCGGCCGCTGCTGCGAACGAGCCGAGATCGACGGCCCGGACGAATACGGCCATGCTGGTCAGGCGGTCCATGATTGAAAACTCCTGGTTTCGACTGTTCGCGCATTCGGGCCATTTATCCACTTCGGTGGGATCGGCATAGCTCCATTCAGTTCAACTGTTTTGGAGTGTATCCATGACCCGCGTCGTTCGCTTTCACCGGTATGGCGGTCCCGAAGTGCTTTGCATCGAGACCGTCGACGTTCCACCGCCGGGAAAGGGCGAGGTGCAGATCCGGGTCAGGGCACTCGGTCTCAACCGTGCAGAGGCCCTGTTGCGGACGGGCACCTATATCGAGACCGCGACATTTCCGTCCGGCCTTGGTCTGGAGGCGGCAGGTATCGTCGAGGCCATCGGCGAAGGCGTGGCCGGCTTTGCGCCGGGCGATGCGGTCAGCATCGTGCCGCCGCTGTCGATGGTGCGATGGCCGGCCTATGCCGAGCTTACCACCTTTCCGGCCGAGCTCGTCGTGAAGCATCCGCCCGAGCTTGGCTTCGAGGCGGCGGCCGCGGTGTGGATGCAGTATCTGACGGCCTACGGCGCGCTGGTCGACATCGCCGGACTTGGGCGAGGGGATGTCGTCGCCATCACGGCGGCATCGAGCAGCGTCGGGCTTGCGGCCATCCAGATCGCGAACCGGATCGGCGCGGTCCCGGTCGGCCTGACGCGGACCTCGACCAAGCGGCGCGCCTTGCGCGATGCCGGCGCCGCGCACGTGATCGCCTCGGACGAGGAGGACATCGGAGCGCGGCTCGCGGAGATCGCCGGTTCAAACGGCGTCCGCGTGGTGTTTGACGCCGTCGGCGGTCCCGCATTCGAGCCGCTGACCGCGGCGATGTCACCGGGCGGTATCCTGATCGAGTATGGCGGGCTAAGCCCCGCGCCGACGCCGTTCCCACTCTTCAACGTGTTGACCAAGAGTCTGGTCCTGCGCGGCTACCTCGTGCACGAGATCATCCGCGATCCCGTGCGCCTTGCGCGGGCAAAGGCGTTCATCCTCGATGGGTTGGCGGACGGCAGCTTGAAGCCGGTGATCGCCAGAACGTTCCCGTTCGATGAGATCGTCGAGGCGCATCGTTTCCTGGAGTCGAACAATCAGTTCGGCAAGATCGTTGTGACGATCTAAACGCGCGCGGCGCGTGGCTCACGTCGCGGCGATCAGCCCCCCTCGAATATTCTCTTGCGGGCATTTTCGACATGCGTGCGCATGGCGCGGCGGGCGCCGTCCTCGTCTTGTGCCTCGATGGCCTCGAACACGCGGCGATGCTCCTGCTGCCCCCTGAGAATGCGGCCGCGCGGCTGAATGAGCGACAGGTTGCGGTTGAGATTGACGCCAATGGCGATCTGCTCCCTCAACGACGTCAGCGTCTCGACAAAGAACCGGTTGCCGCTCGCCTCCGCAATCGTGCGGTGGAAGAGGAGATCTTCCTCGACACCAAGGCCGCCCTCGCGCCCTTGGGCGACCATCGTATCCAGCCTGGTCAGCACCTGCTGAATGCGGCGCAGGCTTTGCCTGTCCCGATTACGGGCGGCGAGGGCCGCGGCATCACCCTCGACGGCCATCCGGAACACGAAGCAGCGCTGGATGTCGGGGATGCTACTGACAGGCGCGAAGTCGAAGGCATTGGCGGCCGGGCGCCGCGTCACGAACCAGCCCGCACCCTGGCGTGATGCGATCAGCCCGTCGTCGCGCAATCGCGTCAGCGCCTCGCGAACGACGGGCCGCGACACGCCAAGGAGTTCGGCAAGGCCATTCTCGGGCGGTAGCCGGCAGTTCACGGGAAGGATGCCGATCGCGATCTGACCGAGCACATGGTCGTAGATCCGGTCGCTCAATCGTCCCGTCGAGGACGACAGCGGCAACTCCACGGATTTCATCGCAGGCTTTTTCAAGTCCGGCTCCGCCCGGTTTTGCGTTCGGCTTCCAAACAAGTTTTTGACATTTCAGTCCGTGCACAAGGCGCTCGGCCGCCAGTTTAAAACAGCTACAGAACAGACCGCTTGACAACCAGCGAAGATTTCGTCGATGCTTGCCTTACAAATAAATAACAAGTTGCGCAAAAAATAAAGCGCGTGGGAGGCGAGAATGAAACCGAGGTCAGCAACCCCAATGGTCGCCGCCCTGTTGGGGGCGTGTCTTTGCAGCGGAGCCCTGGCCGCTCCGGTCAGTCTTTCGATCATTGATACCGGCGGTGACCTGGCCTCGGTGCAGACCATCATCGAGAACTACAAGAAGGCGAATCCGGACAAGGTCAGCGAGATCAGAATCCAGCGCGCGCCCGCGCCGGAGCTTCCGGCCAAGATCAAGGCGCAGCAGGACGCCGGACGCCTCGATATCAATCTGGTGCTGACCGGGCAGGATGGCGGCGCACTGCTGGCCCAGAACGGCCAGCTCATCGCCATCCCCGATTATCAGAAGACCTTTCCGCGCGACGGCCTCACCGATGCGGGCAAGGCGCTTTACGACGAGGGCAAGGGCGTCCTGATTCCGTCAGTCGGCAATGCCGGTGGACCGGTGCTGATCTACAATCCGGCGAAGGTGCCGAGCCCGCCGAAGACCGCGCAGGAATTGCTGACTTGGGTGAAGGCGAACCCGGGCAAATTCATGTATGCGCGTCCGGCGAACAGCGGGCCGGGCCGCGCGATCCTCCAGGGCTTTGCCTTCATTCTTGGGGACTCCAAGCCGCTCGACCCCGAAAAGGGCTGGGACAAGAGCTGGGATTTCCTGAAAGAGCTCGGCAAGTCCGTCGAATATTATCCGACCGGTACCGCGATCACGTTGAAGGAATTCGCCCAGGGGCAACGCTGGATGATCG
This sequence comes from Bradyrhizobium sp. MI1.7, assembly GCF_055811795.1. Taxonomy (NCBI): domain Bacteria; kingdom Pseudomonadati; phylum Pseudomonadota; class Alphaproteobacteria; order Hyphomicrobiales; family Nitrobacteraceae; genus Bradyrhizobium; species Bradyrhizobium sp. MI1.7. Next base: position 21,019 of record NZ_JBVVPO010000001.1, on the reverse strand, counting down.
CCGGGATCATGGAATGGGACATGAAGCCGCGCGCGCAGAGCGTGATCCCGCCGGACTCGAAGATCGCAATTTTGGAGAACACGACGTTCGTGGTGGACGGCCATTATTGGTGCATCCCGAAGGGCGTACCGCAGGAACAGGTCGATGTCATCGTCGACCTCATGAAGTTCATGTGGAAGCCGGAGCAGCAGGCGCTCACCTGGAAGGCCTTCATCGGGCCGGTCGTGAAGGCCGCGGCCCTCGCATCGGCGCCCAAGGATATCCAGGACGAGGTGAAGGAGTTCTGGCGTCCTGAATATGATCAGATCGGGACCAAATGGAAAGTATCGCCTCCGCTGGGCGTGACCGAGCTGAGCTACGCGATGGAACGGTGGGACCGTGAGGTCGGCGCCGATCAGGTCAAGAAATAACAATAACCGGGACCAAGACGCGAGGGCGCGCAGGTGCGGCCCTCGCGTGCGTATGCGGGGCGGGGAATGGCCGACTCTATCGATAAGCTGCAGATGTCGATCACCAAGCGTTATGGCGGCAAGGTGGTGCTCGACCACTTTCCGCTGGAGGTCGGCGGCCGCGAGTTCGTTACCTTCCTGGGGCCGAGCGGGTGCGGAAAGTCCACGGCGCTCGGCATCATCGCAGGCCTGGTGCCGCCGAGCGACGGCGAGATCCATCTCAACGGACGACGGATTGACGATGTCTCGCCCGAAAAGCGCGGGTTCGGCATGGTGTTCCAGAACTACGCGCTGTTTCCGCATCTGACTGTGTTCGGCAACGTCGCCTTCGGCCTCTCTCTCCAGAAGCGGCCGTCTGCGGAAATCGAGCAGCGCGTGCGGGACATGCTCGGTCTGGTGCGTCTTGCCGGTTATGAAGACCGCTATCCCGGTCAGCTCTCGGGCGGACAGCAGCAGCGTGTCGCCATCGCGCGCGCTCTTGTGCTGCACCCTCGGTTGATGCTGTTCGACGAGCCGTTGTCCAACCTCGACGCGAAGCTCCGCGTCGAGATGCGCGCCGAGATCAAGCAGCTGCACGCACAGCTCGGCCTGACCTCCATCTACGTCACCCACGACCAGGCCGAAGCTCTCTCGCTCTCCGACCGCATCGTCGTGCTGCGCGAAGGTGTGCTCATGCAGGTCGGGACGCCGCAGGAAATCCACGACCGTCCCAAGAACGTCTTCGTGGCGGATTTCATGGGCTTCCGAAATTTCCTCGATGTGACGCTCGGCAAGGAAGCGGGCGGTATGATCGATGCCGGTTTCAAGGGGCAAATCCTGCAGGCCAGGGCCAGGGATAGCTTCCGCCCGGGCGAGCACGCCGTTCTGGCGATCCGGCCGGAAGATGTGCGTCTCGGCAAATTTGGCGATGGCGTCAACGTGCTGCGCGGCAAGGTCGAGCTGGTCGAATATCTCGGACGCGAGCAGGAGGCCGAGATCGCGCTCGATGGCGGCACAAGGCTCTGGGTGCGCTCGCACGAGAAGCTCGTACTGGGCGAGATGCTGGATCTGACCTTGCCGGCGGACAAGTTCGTTCTGCTGCGTCGCGAGTGAGGGGACAGATCGTGGCCCGCATCCGCTCTGATTCTCGCAGCGAACTGGACCTCGTCGCGATCCTCTGTCTTGCGCCGTCGCTGCTCTACGTGCTCGCGATGTTCGTCTACCCGTTCCTCTACGGGATCTACATCAGCTTGCAGCCGAAGAAGCGCGACGCCGGGATATTCTCGAACTATGTCGCGTTCTTCAACGACGCCTACCAGTACAATACGATCAAGACGACCTTCATGTTGGCGTTGCCGACGACGGTCGCGGTCGTGTTGGTTGCGCTGTTCCTCGCATACGGCATGCGGCGTGGCATCTGGTTCGAGCGCACCATCACGACCATTCTCGTGCTTCCGATCTCGCTCGGTGTCGTCTTCCTGTCGGAAGGGATCCTCGGCTTCTACGGCCACAATGGCTGGCTGAACCAGTTGCTGCTTGCGGTCGGATTGATCCAGAACCCGCTCGAGCTGACCCACAATTCGATCGGCGTCATCTTCTCGCTGTTCATGCAGAACTTTCCGTTCTGCTTCCTGATGTTGCTCGGTTACATCTCCGGCATCGACCCGAGCCTGGAAAGCTCCGCACGCATGCTGGGCGCCGGGCCCTGGACCATCTTCCGGCGCGTCATGTTCCCGTTGATCGCACCGGGCCTGATCATCGCGTTTGCCCTCGTCTTCGTGATGAGCTTTGCGGTGTTTCCATCCGCGGTGATGGTTGGCCAGCCGGCCGGTTCGACGCGGACGATCTCGATCGCGGCCTACCAGCAGGCCTTCGAGCAATATGACATGTCCTACGCATCCGCGATCGCGGTCATCATGGGGCTCTGCCAGCTCGCGGCGCTGGTGGTCATCGTGCTGGTGCGCCGCCGGATGACGATTGCAACAACCATGGGCGTCGGCAAACGCTGAGGGGGCGCCAATGCGCGGACGGATGTGGAAATTGGCGATCTACCTGTTCCTGCTGGGATTCATCCTGAACCTGGTCGGCATCGTGACGCATGTCGTGGTGAGCTCGTTCGCCAAACGCTGGTTCGGCAAGCCGTTGCCGCCGGCGTTCACGACGGATTGGTTTACCTACGCCTGGCGGGAGTTCGAGCTGTCCCATGTTCTCTTCATCACGCTGTTCATCGCGCTGGCCGTGGTCTTCATCGCGCTCGCGATCGGATTTCCAGCGGCCTACGTGCTGGCGCGGCGGAATTTCAACGCCAAGCCGGTCCTGCTGCTGCTCTACTTCCTGCCGCTGCTGATCCCTCAGATGACCTACGGCATTCCGCTTGCCACGACGCTTTATGGGTTCGGTGTCGGCGGGACGGTCATTGGCGTCATTCTCGCCGTGCTCGTCCCGATGGTTCCTCTTGCCGTCTTCATCCTGTTGCCGTTCTTCGAGCAGATCAGCTTGAACCTTGAATGGTCGGCGCAGATGCTCGGCGCGAGCCGGCTGCAGATATTCCGCCGCATCCTGTTGCCGCTGATGCTGCCCGGCATTTTGACGGCGGGCCTGCTGGTTCTCGTGAATACGATCTCGAACTTCGAGCTGGCGTTTCTGCTCGCGGGCGGGGGATCGCAGACCCTGGTCGTCGCGCTGTATTACAACGTCTTCGCTGGCGGTGTGCGGCCGGTCTATTCGATTGATGCGATGGCTGTCATCTACATGTGCACCGTCATGGCTGTGCTGCTGGTCGCATTGCGGTTCGTGCGTCCGACGCAGATGGTGTTCAGGCTCGACGGCAGGCGCAACTGACGCGATCACGGCCCCTGAAATGATTTCGGCGCCCCACACCGTGGAGCGCCGAGGTTGTTTGGCTGATCGCTGGCCTCACGGCAGCTTCAGCGAGGTCTCCGCGTTGTACGGCCTCAGCGTCTCGTCGGCAGCCTTCTGGGCGGCGACCAGCGCCTCCTTCGGCTGCTTCTTGCCGTTGAGGACCAGCATGACCTCGTCCTCGAGCGTCTTGCGGACCGGCACGGTCTTGTAGGTCGCGAACCAGGGTTTTGCGACGTCGAGCTGCTCGACGGCGGTCTTGGCGTCCGGGTTCTTGTTGAGGAAGTCGACCATGTCAGGCGTCTTGTAGGCGGCCATGTTGGGCGCGAAATAGCCGGTGGCGCGGCTCCACCAGGCGCTCTTCTCGGGCGAGGTCATCCACTTGATCAGCGTCCAGGCGGCCTTCTGCTTGTCGGCTTCGAGGCCGGCCGGAACGATCAGCGAGGCGCCACCGATCGGCACGGCGTTGCGGACGTTGCGCGGGATGAACGCGACCTTGTAGTTGAACTTGGCGTTGTCGCGCACATAGGTCAGCGAGCCCGTCGAGAGCATCATCATCGCGGCATTGCCGGAGATGAAGGAGGTGCTGACGGCCGGGCCGGGCGTCGCGCCGGGGGCGTGGACCTTGTGCTTGTAGACGAGGTCGTTCCACCAGGTCAGCGCGCCCAGCATCGAGGGCGTGTCGTAATAGACTTCGCCGCCGAATTCCTCGTTGTAGTAGCGCCCGCCATTGGTCATGGTGAGCGTTTCCATCATCCAGCCGCAATAGTCATAGGCGCAGGGGATCGCGATGCCCCATTGGGTCACCTTGTCGCCTTCGCGCTTGGTGAGCTTCTTGGCCCAGTCGGTGAGCTCGGCCCAGGTCTGCGGCGGCTTGCTCGGATCGAGGCCGGCTTCCTTGGCCTTGTCGGCGTTGATGTAGAGCAGCGGCGTCGAATTGTGGAAGGGCACGCCGTAGACCGAGCGGTCGATCACCGCGTTGCCCTGCAGCGCCGGGAAGAACTGGCCCAAGAACTTTTCCTTGGTGGAGCCGTCGGCGGCGATCAGGCTGTCGAGATTGGTGAGCTCGTTCTCGATCTGCATGTCGAGCAGGAAGTTCGCGGACATGATCACGGCGGCCGGCGGCTTGCCGGCCTTGATGGCCGCGCGCGTCTTGATCAGCGTGTCGTCATAGGAGCCGGTGTAGACCGCGGTCGCCTTGATGGCGGGATGGGTCTCGTTGAACTCCTTGATCAAGGTGCCCATGTCGCGGGCGAGCTTGCCGTCGACGGGAACGGGGAAGAACAGGTCGATCTCGGTCGGACCTTCGGCCATTGCCGGGAAGGCGAGGGCGCCTGCCATAGAGCCTGCCATGGCGAGGCCAAGCATGAGCCTGCGGGTAAACAGCATCGAAAAATCTCCTATTTGATGCCTGAGGTGACGAAAGAGCTGATGAAGCGTTTCTGGAAGATCAGGAATGTGATGAGCAGCGGCGCGATCACCATCAGCGTGCCGGCGGCAATCGTGCCCCAGGCCTGCGTGCCTTCGGCGGTCGCGGTGAAGACGGACAGACCGACCGTGAGCGGCCGCTTGTCCGGCGAATTGATCACCATCAGCGGCCACAGGAAGTCGTTCCAGTGGCTGGTGACGGAGATGATGGCGAAGGCCGAGAAGCTCGGCATCGACAGCGGCACGTAGATGTGGCGGATGCGCTGGAGAAGGCTGGCGCCGTCGATCAGGGCGGCGTCTTCCAGCTCGGTCGGAATGGCTTCAAAAGCCTGCCGCATCAGGAAGGTGCCGAAGGCCGAGGCGAAGAACGGCATCATCACGCCGGCGAGCGTGTCGTAGAGCCCGAGCTGCGCCACCAGGCTCAAATTCGGCACGATCAGCAGCACCGGCACCAGCATCAGCTGCATCAGGAACAAATAGAAGATCAGCGTCTTGCCGGCGAATTCGAGCCGCGCAAAGGCAAAGCCCGCCAGCGTGATCGTGACGAACTGCACCAGCAGAATGCCGGTGCAGATGATCGTGGTGTTGAGGGTGTAGCGCGGGAAATCGCCGATCTCCCAGGCATCCCTGACATTGTCGAGGGTCGGCTTCAGGCTCGGCATCAGCTCGGCCATCACGTTGATGCCGTCGGACGCCGGGCGCAGCGTCGCCACGCCCATCCACAGGAACGGGATCAGCCAGACGATGGCGAGCAAGATCGTCAACACGAAGCCGAGCTTGGGCGTGATCTCGCGGCGGGTGGCGAGCGGGGCATCCTTGAGCAGGCGGTCGATCAGCGTCATGGCCCGCCCTCGCGGTTTGCCATCGTCCGGAAGGAGAGCGCGGTGAGGCCCATCAGCGCCGCAAGCGTCAGCAGTGTCGCTGCCGAGGCCTTGCCGATGTCGTAATGCTCGACCGCCTGCTGGTAGATGTAGAACAGCACAAGATTGGTCGAGTTGGACGGCCCGCCCTTGGTCATGACGAAGACGTGGTCGACCTGCGTGACCGCGTTGAGCGTGGCGATGACAATGACGAACAGGAAGGTCGGCTTGAGCTCGGGCAGGATGATGTAGCGCAGCCGCATGAACGGGCCGGCGCCATCGAGATGCGCGGCTTCCATGACATCCTCGGGCACGGCCTGGAGGCCAGCGAGGAAGAACAGCATGTAGTAGCCGGCGTTCTTCCAGATGGTGATCACCATGATCGCATAGAGCGCGATGTCGGGGTCGCCGAGCCAGTTCGGCACCACCGGAAGCAGGCGGCCGATGTAGTAGTCGAGCAGGCCGACATTGGGCAGGAAGATGAACAGGAACAGCGCGGAGGCCGCGACCATCGGGATCAGCACCGGCAGGAACAGCGCCGCGCGCAGCGCGCTGCTCACCGCATTGGTGCGCGACAGCGCCAGCGCGAACAGCAGTGCAAGTCCGATGCTCGGGATCGCCGTGCCGATGGCGTAGACGAGATTGTTGACGACCGCGCCGGTGAAGGCGGGATCGGCAAGCACGGCACTGACATTGTCGAGGCCGACGAAGCGGACCGGTGCCTTCGGCGTCGCGCGCTGGTAGAGCGCGTCGATCAGCACGCGGCCCATCGCGCCATAGGTGAACAGTGCGAGGAAGACCAGTGATGGCAGAAGCAACAGATAGGCAGGCAGCGAGGCGTTGAAGCGGCCTACAAACCGCTTCAGGACGTGCAGACGCGGTGCCGCCGAAGTCGCGACCGGGAGAGCCGCGGGTTCAGCGAGGCTCATCTCATCGCGCCGGGAAATTGAGCGCATAGTCGCGGTCGTTCATTCCCGTCGGTGCGGCGAATGGAAAGCGCAGACTGGTGTCGAGGAAGTCGTGGCTGTGCACGACCAGGTTCTCGCTGTCGATGAGCACCACGCCATAGGCCGGCGGCTCATGGCTGGCGAGATGGTCGGTCGCGGCAGCGTCGAGCTCGAACCAGACCTGGTGGTTGGTGCCGCGGAGCGTCGAGAACGGGATCTTGCCGTAGCTGCCGAAGATCGGCCGGTGCACGTGGCCGAAGAAGAGGTGGCGGATGCGTGCGCGATAGGGCGCGATCACCTCGGCGAATTCGGCGCTCTGCGCCAGTGCGATCTCGTCCATCGCGTGGACGCCGACCGGGAAGGGCGGATGATGCATGAAGACGACGAACGGCATGTCGGCGGGCGCTGCGGCCAGCGTGCTCGCGAGCCAGCCGAGGCGCTTGGCGCACATCTCGCCGGCGTGGCTGGTCTCGTCCAGCGTGTCGAGGAAGACGAACAGGCCGTGCTCGGTGGTGCGGGTGCCCTGGACGAAGCCGTTCGGGTCGCGCGGCGCGGCCTTCAGGCCGTCGAGGCAGGCCACGCGCTTGTCGTGATTGCCGACCATGGCGATATAAGGGATTTTCAGCGCGCCCATCGCCTCGGCGAAATTGATGTAGGATTCAGGCTCGCCCCAATGGGTGAGGTCGCCGGTCACGACTGCGAAGGCAGCGTCGGACTGGTGCTTGTTGATGTTGGCAACCGCCGCGTCCAGCCGGGCGCGCGGATCGAGGCCATAGAGCTTCAGTCCGGGGTTCGCGAGATGCGTGTCGGTGATGTGGATGAATTTGAAGGGCATGGCGCGTCAGGACTGTTGGAGGATGGGCGCCTCCGGCAGGACGTCCCTGATAGGCCGTTAGAGTGCCAGTGTTTCAGTTTGATGACAGCGGTTCCTGCGGCGCGTGGAAGATGTGGACATGCTTGGGACGACCGGGCGAGCGTACTCTGGGGCCGAATGACCTCTCACGATTGAGGCGCAAGATGCGGTCTACCTTGCCGCGAAGATGCGGTCGTGGTTTGCTCATGCTGCTCACCGAATTTGCATCACGAGACCTCCGAATGTTGCCGCCGCGTGGCCTCCCCAAGCTGGGTTTGCTTGCCGTCTCCCTGCTGCTTGTCGTCCTCTCCGCCGTCCCCGATGCGGCGCGCGCCGAATTCAATTTCGCCCGTTACAAGGAGACCGATCTCGACGAGTTCCTGGCACGGCGGCGACCGGCCACCGGCCTCGACGTCTACCCGATGTCGCCGCTGAAGCTCGACGTCACGCTGGCCTCCCACGGCGAGCCGTGCGCAAGCGGCGCGCTCAAGCGATCGCTGATCATGAGCGGCATGCCCAAGACCGACGCCGACGCCTTGCAGGCGACCAACTGCATCACGGTCCGCTCCGCCAAGGGGCGCGAGCTCAAGGTCTTCATCCAGGATGTGGTCTACGGCTTCTTGCCGGCGGAGGTGCCGGTCGGGGACAAGCTCTCGCTCTATGCGATCCATGCCTTCACGTCCCCCGAAGGGCCGGGGCTGCTGGTCAATGAATTCCTCACCCCGCGCAGCTTTCCGCGCGCCGACAAGCCGGCAGACAAGACGATGACCTCCTGTGGATGCTGGACCCAGGACGAGCATCCCGGCGTCGATTTCACCTCCGACAAGGCAGGCGGTCCGGTGGCGGCGATGGCGGACGGCGTCGTCGTCAAGATCGAGACCAGCGAGCAGGCGCCGGCCGACCTGCCCGTGATCGGCGGTTGCGGCCGCTATGTCGTGCTCAAGCACACCTATCCCAACGGCGGCGTCATCTACACGCGCTACGTCCAGCTTGGCCGCATTGTCGGGCCGAAGGGAGAGGCGCTTGCGGTGGGCGCGAGCGTCAAGGCAAAGGACACGATCGGCGAGATCGACCCGAACAAGGTGCTGCATTTCGAGATCCGCCCCGTCGCGCCCGGAACGACGACGACGAACAAGGCCTGGGCCGAGCGGTATGCCAACGTGCCCGACATGGAGTGGTCCCGCTACGATCCCGTCGATCCGCAGAAGTTCGACGCGGCGTCGTTCGGCGGGATCAGGAAGGCGACGAAGTAAGAAGGTGCGTAGGGTGGATTAGCCGAAGGCGTAATCCACCACTGTGAGCCAACTTCAAGTTGTGTTATCGGTGATATGTCCGACTACCGCCGCGCATTCATCCCCGGAGGGGGCTGGTTCTTCACCGTGAACCTGCTCGATCGGCGGAAAGCTCTTTTGACCCACCACATCGAAATCTTACGGGACGCGGTCGCCGCAACGCGCCGGAGCCATCCTTTCGAGATCGATGCTTTCGTAGTTTTACCGGATCATCTCCACGCGATCTGGAAGCTGCCACCGGACGATGCCAATTTTTCGGTCCGCTGGAGGCTGATCAAGACGCGATTTGCCAAAGCACTCCCAGCGAATGAGCGGCTGAGCGTTGTCCGTGCGGCGCGGAACGAACGCGGCATCTGGCAACGCCGGTTCTGGGAGCATCTGATCCGTGACGAGGCCGACTACGCCCGCCACGTCGAATATTGCTATTACAATCCCGTCAAGCACGGTCATGTCTCGAAGGTTTGCGATTGGCGGTACTCGTCATTTCACCGCGATGTGCGGGCTGGATTATTTCCCGAGGATTCGGGCGGTGACGCCAAGATCGCGGGCGAATTCGGTGAGCGGGCGTGACGATCGCGTTAGCTCGTAGGGTGGATTAGCGAAGCGTAATCCACCTCTGTACTCTCGTCTGGTTGAGAGAAGCGGTGGATTACGCCTTCGGCTAATCCACCCTACGCACCGAGTTTGTTGCTATGTCCCGCAGAACGTCTGCAGCACTCGCTGGTCCGGCAGCGGCGGATCGGCGTAGGCGGCATAGTCCGGCTGCTCCTCGAACGGCTTGGCCAGCACCTTCACCAGCTCTTCGAACGGCGCGTAGTCGTCGTTGTTCACCGCGGCCTGGATCACGGCCTCGACGCGGTGGTTGCGCGGGATGAAGATCGGGTTGACGGCGTGCATGGCGGCCTGCCGCTCGGCTGCGGCCTGCGGCTCCAGCGCGGTGCGCTCGCGCCAGCGTCTGGCCCAGTCGTCGAGGGCTGAGGGGTCCATGAACTGCGCGCGGACGTCGGCAGCGGCGGCCTCGTCGCCTGCGGCGTCACCGAGCTTGCGGAAGGTGAGGGTGAAGTCGGCCTGGTTCTTGGCCATGGCGTCCAGCAGGTCCTGGATCAGCGCCTCGTCGCCGTCGCGTTCCGTGAACAGGCCGACCTTCTTGCGCAGGCCTGCTTGATAGGCGGTGCTGAACGTCTCGGAGAAAGCGCCGAGAATGTCCTGGGCTTCCGCGACCGCCTTCTCCTGATCGTCGGAGAACAGCGGCAGCAGGCATTCGGCGAGCCGGGTCAGATTCCACAGCGCGATGCGCGGCTGGTTGGCATAGGCATAGCGGCCCATCTCGTCGATCGACGAAAACACCTGCGCGGGGTTGTAGGCATCCATGAAGGCGCAGGGGCCGTAATCGATGGTCTCGCCCGAGATCGAAGAGTTGTCGGTGTTCATCACGCCGTGGATGAAGCCGACCAGCAACCAGCGCGCGATGAGATCGGCCTGACGCGCGACGACGCCGGCGAGCAGGGCGTGATAGGGGCGCTCTGCATGGAGCAGATCCGGATAGTGGCGGGCGATGACGTGGTCGGCGAGCCGGCGGATCGCGCCGGTGTCGCGGCGGACGGCGAAGAACTGGAAGGTGCCGACGCGGATGTGGCTCGCGGCGACGCGCGTCAGCACAGCGCCGGGCAGCGCGGTCTCGCGGATGACGTGCTCGCCGGTGACGACCGCGGCGAGCGAGCGCGTGGTCGGGATGCCGAGCGCAAACATGGCTTCGCTGACGATGTATTCACGCAGCACCGGACCCAACGCAGCACGGCCGTCGCCGCGGCGGGAGAACGGGGTGGGACCCGAGCCCTTGAGCTGGATGTCGCGGCGGATGCCGTCTCTGTCGATGACCTCGCCGAGCAGGATCGCTCGGCCGTCGCCGAGCTGGGGCACGAATTGCCCGAACTGGTGGCCGGCATAGGCCATGGCGATTGGGTCGGCGCCAGCGGGAACCGTTTTCCCGGCCAGGATTTCGGCACCCTCAGGGGTCTCTAGCAGGTCAGGGTCGAGCCCGAGCTGGACCGCCAGCGGCCGGTTCAGCTTGATCAGCCGGGGGGCGGCCACAGGGGTCGGCGCGACCCGGGCAAAGAAGCTGTCCGGCAGTGCCGAATACGAGTTCTGGAAGGGGAAATGGACGGTCATGGAGGTAAAGATAGGCGGGGAACGCCTGATGGCAAAGGCTTGAGGCCCAATCGGCCAAAAATGGGCGCTTCGGCCCCAAAACAGCCCGTTCCCTTGGTTGCCGCCTCCGGCCTCGTCGGGTAAACCCTGCCGCAACTTCGGACCGGTCGTTTCAGGCCGTCCGATTCGACCCCTCCGACATTGATTTTGGGACGACCATGCATCGCTACCGGTCACATACATGCGGCGCGCTCCGCGAGAGCAACATCGGCGAAACAGTTCGCCTCTCGGGCTGGGTCCATCGCGTTCGCGACCATGGCGGCGTGCTGTTCATCGACCTGCGCGACCATTACGGCCTGACCCAGTGCGTGGTCGATCCGGACTCGCCGGCGTTCGCGCTGGCCGAAAAGCTCCGGTCGGAATTCGTGGTCAAGATGGACGGCAAGGTCCGCCGCCGCCCCGAGGGGACCGACAATGACGATCTGCCGACCGGCAAGATCGAGATCTATGTCAGCGAGATTGAGGTGCTCGGTCCGGCCGGCGACCTGCCGCTGCCGGTGTTCGGCGATCAGGAATACCCTGAGGACATCCGCCTGAAGTACCGCTTCCTCGATTTGCGCCGCGAGAAGCTGCACCAGAACATCATGACGCGCGTCGAAATCATCAAGTCGATGCGTCGGCGCATGGAGGGGCAGGGGTTCTTCGAGTTCAACACCCCGATCCTGACTGCGTCCTCGCCGGAAGGCGCGCGCGACTTCCTGGTGCCCTCGCGCATCCATCCCGGCAAGTTCTATGCGCTGCCGCAGGCGCCGCAGCAGTACAAGCAGCTGCTGATGATGTCGGGCTTCGACCGCTATTTCCAGATCGCGCCCTGCTTCCGCGACGAGGACCCGCGCGCCGACCGTCTGCCGGGCGAGTTCTACCAGCTCGACGTCGAGATGAGCTTTGTCACGCAGGAGGACGTGTTCGCGGCGATGGAGCCCGTGATCACCGGCGTGTTCGAGGAGTTCGCCAAGGGCAAGCCGGTGAGCAAGAACTGGCGCCGTATCCCGTTCGCCGAAGCGCTACGCAAATACGGCAGCGACAAGCCGGACCTGCGCAACCCGATCGAGATGCAGGACGTCTCCGAGCATTTCCGCGGCTCCGGCTTCAAGGTCTTTGCGCGCATGCTCGAAGACCCCAAGAACCAGGTCTGGGCGATCCCGGCGCCGGGCGGTGGCAGCCGCGCGTTCTGCGACCGCATGAACTCGTGGGCGCAGGGTGAAGGCCAACCCGGTCTCGGCTACATCATGTGGCGCGAGGGCGGCGAGGGCGCGGGTCCGCTCGCGAACAACATTGGGCCAGAGCGTACGGCTGCGATCCGCGCGCAGATCGGCGTCAAGGAAGGCGATGCCGCCTTCTTCGTCGCCGGCGACCCCGACAAGTTCTGGAAATTCTCAGGTCTTGCCCGCAACAAGGTCGGCGAGGAATTGAACCTCACCGACAAGGAGCGGTTCGAGCTCGCCTGGATCGTCGACTTCCCGATGTACGAGTACAACGAGGACGACAAGAAAGTCGACTTCTCGCACAACCCGTTCTCGATGCCGCAGGGCGGTCTCGACGCGTTGAAGGGCCAGGACCCGCTGACCATCAAGGCGTTCCAGTACGACATCACCTGCAACGGCTACGAGATCGCCTCGGGCGGCATCCGCAACCACGTGCCGGAAGCGATGGTGAAGGCGTTCGAGATCGCGGGTTACGGCGAGCAGGAAGTGGTCGACCGCTTCGGCGGCATGTACCGCGCCTTCCAATACGGCGCGCCGCCGCATGGCGGCATGGCCGCGGGCGTCGACCGCATCGTGATGCTTCTGTGCGGCACCAATAATCTGCGCGAGATCTCGCTTTTCCCGATGAACCAGCAGGCCATGGATCTGCTGATGGGCGCGCCGTCGGAGCCCAGCACCAAGCAGCTCCGCGAGCTGCATGTGCGGGTGAATCTGCCGCAGAAGTGATCTGAGCCGGTTTTCGGTCCCGTACCCCGGACGCAGCGCAGCGCGACTTCGGCGGTGCGCTGCGGAGCCGGGGCCCACGTCTCGGCGAGCAGCGGCGCTTCTGGGTCCCTGTGTCTTGGAAGCCTGTCATGATGGAGTGGGCGGGAAGCCGTTGGGTCCTTGGCGCTTGACGCCGTGATCCGGCCCGGTCTCCCGCCCGTTCCATCTATCAACCTGAACAGTTGCACGAGGCTGCGGCAACAGACCTCGCATCACAGGGACAGGCACCGTGATCATACCCCTTCGTTACGTCGGAATCGACGTCTCCAAACAACATCTCGATATCTTCGATGAGGGCTTGGGTGTGCCGGAGCGCATCGCCAACGCGCCGCAGGCCATCACACAGATCGTGGCGCGTTGGCGATGCGACGTGCTGGTCGTCTTCGAGGCAACGGGTGTCTATGATCTCGAACTTCGCGAGGCGCTGGGTCAGGCCGGTATCCGCTTCGCGCGGATCAACCCGGCCCGGGCTCGCGACTTTGCGCGCGCCAGCGGCCAGCTCGCCAAGACCGACCCGATCGATGCGAGGATGCTGGCGGCCTTTGCGCGGGCCCTGAAGCCAGCCACCGAGCAAATTGCCAATCCCGCCCGCAATGCCTTGGCGAGGCTCGCAAAACGGCGGGATCAGCTGGTCCTCATGCGTGCGCAGGAGAAGAACCGGCGCAGCGAGGCCGACGACCGTGCCATGGCCGATCGTATCGGCCGTCTCATCGAGGTCCTCGACGGCGAGATCGCCGAGATCGAGGCCGACATCAGCACGCTGATCAAGACCGAGCCGGAGATCTCGGGCGATGCGCAGTTGATACGTTCACTTCCTGGCGTGGGTCCCGTAACCTGCATGCAACTGATCGCGCAGATGCCGGAACTCGGAAAAGTGGGACCGAAGCAGGTGGCAGCGCTAGCCGGCCTGGCTCCCTTCAACGTCGACAGCGGGGCTTACCGTGGCAAACGTAAGATCGCCGGGGGCCGAAAGCGCGTCCGTGATGCCCTTTACATGGCTGCTCTCAACGCGGTCCGCCGGGCCGATCCGTTCAAGGTCTTTTACGTACGATTGCGACAGGCCGGCAAACCAGCCAAACTCGCCCTCATTGCCGTCGCCAGGAAGCTGCTGACGGTCCTCAACGCCATGATGCGCGACAGGAAGCCCTACCTGAACGTCAAGCCGACATAACAGTTGCCGGCTCTGCGCAGCAGCGTAAGAACGCTGCAGCGCGTCCGGAACACAAGACCACCGCCGTCGCCTACAGCCCCGTCGACGCCTCGATCCTGAACTGCGCCAGCGCGACGATCGGCTCGCTGTTCAGTGCGTCCATGAGCTGAAGCACCGGCACCTTGCCGAGCGGGGTCAGCTTGATCGTCAGCGTCTGACCTGAGGTCTCGACGAAGCCGGCGAGTGCATCGACCGCCGCTTTGGCATCGAGATTGGCGGCCGTGACCTTCTCGCCCTGCGCGCGGATCATCTCGGCGATGGTACTGCGGGCGGCGTCGCGGCTGACATTTTGCATGCGCGAGAACTGCGCCACGACGAGATCGACGACGCCGCTGTCACGCAGGGAGAGTTCGAGCGTGCCGGTCTCGACCTGCGCCATCTCACTCATAGCCTCCATCGGGTCGGTCATGGTGAACAGGCCGCGCGGCACATTGGCGAGCGCGAAGCGGGCCTGCGCCTTGGCGAGGTTGCCGAGATCAATGGTGGCGGGCGCAAGCGCAAACGCGCCCGAGGACTCCGTCCAGGCGGCGCCGAGATCGAGGTCGATCGCCAGCTTGTCCACGCCCGCCATGATCAGCGGCCGCTGCGCCGGATTGGAGGGATCGGTCGGCGTGACCATCTTCACGACCAGATTGGCCTTGCTCGGGATCGATCCGACCAGCTGGCCCCAATTCAGGCTGATCGTGTCGATGGTGACGAGCTGCCGCGTGTTCTTGAAGGGCGAGACCACGCCCTTGATCTCGGCACCTTCGAGCACCCGGAACAAGCCCAGCATCTGGTCGGGCGAGGGCGCCTGCCCGGGATTGCTGAGGCCAGCGGCCCAGCGCATCAGGTTCGTAATGCTGAACGATTTGAGCGCGAAGCGCTCCATCTTGAACTGCCCTTGCGGCGACGGCGTATCGACGCCCTCGACGGCGAACTCGCCCTCGCGGTACCTGACCGCATTGATCTTGGCTGTTCCCTGCGGCGTCCCGATCGACGTCTTGCCCATCTCGGCCTTGCCGATGCGAACACCCTCGTAGACCCCGGCGAGCTTCTCCAGCAGCTCGCGCGCCTGCGCCGGCGTCTGGGGCGCCGATTGATCCTGCGGCAGCGCGGCGAGCACGTCGGCCAGCCGGAATTTCGACGGCTGCACGGCGATGTCCTCGATGGCGAAGCCGTCGATATCGACGCGAATCGCCTGTGCCGATTTGAGCGTGTACGGGCCTGCCGAGACTTGCCGGTAGACCCGGCGATAGTTGTCGTCGCCGCTCGTCTGCGGATCGAGCGCCGCGAGGATCGCGGTGGCATCGAAATCGTTGACGATGATGTTCGACAGCTCGCCTGTCAGCTTGTCCGGCTTGCCTGGCTGCTTCACCTCGACCGAGATGACGGCGCGGTCGGCCTTCATCGCATCGATCTTGCCGTGCTTGAGGTTCTGGATCGCCAGCCCGGTATAGGTGAACTCGCCGCTGCCGGCGGCAGCGTTGCCGGAATCGAAGCTCATCGTCAGTGTCGGGGCCGTAAGCGACGAGGCCGTGACGCCCGTGTACTGGCTGAGCGCATAGCGGTACATCTCGATCAGGGAGTTGTCCGCTGGCGCAGCCGCGGCGTGAACGGGACCGGCGTAGTCGCGCATCGTCAATTGCGGGATCTTGTAGGAGACCTTCAGTTTTGCCGGGGGAGCCTGGTCCAGTGCGACCTCAACACCGGTGATGTCGATGCTGTCGGCCGAAAACCTGATATCGTCGACCAGGCGAACGCCCGTCCCTTTGATGCCGGCGATCTTGATCTGCGCCTGCGGCAGGTTGCCGGGAGTGACCGCGATATCCTCGATCGTCAGCGTCCGGGTCGCGAGCTCGAACGTGATCTTGCCGTGGCTCGCCTTGCCGCCCTGTTGGCGCATCTGCTCGAACGCCGCCTCGACCTCGCTGGTCGCGCGGTGCTGGACATAGAGGTTGAAGCCGAACCATCCGCCCGCGGCAAGCACGGCTGCCACGATCAGGCCGATCAGGATTCGCTTCATTCCCAGCTCCAGTTGCCCGTTTTGCACTGCGCAACCTGCCATATTCGGGAAATGCCGCGCGGTCTAGGGAAAGCTAGCGCTATCAGGTATTTGACCATGCGCCCTGTTGATGGGGCCGTAATCGGATGTTGCCACCGGGGCGCCCGCCGTGCTTCATCCCGTTTCCATGACCCGGAAATACCGTCCGCTTGGGCGGCGGCTCCGGATGAGGCATTTTGAAGCCGGTAACGCGAGGCGAGACACCGCATGTCGTCTTATTCTGATGATCTCCACCAGGCGGCGCTGGCCTATCACCGTCTGCCGCGCCCCGGAAAGCTCGAGATCCAGGCGAGCAAGCCGCTCGCCAACCAGCGCGACCTCGCGCTTGCCTATTCTCCGGGCGTTGCCGCCGCCTGTACCGAGATCGCCAAGAACCCGGCGGAGGCCGCCACGCTTACCACCCGCGCCAATCTGGTCGCGGTGGTCTCCAACGGCACCGCGGTGCTCGGCCTCGGCAATATCGGCCCGCTGGCCTCCAAGCCGGTGATGGAGGGCAAGGCCGTCCTGTTCAAGAAATTCGCCGGCATCGACGTGTTCGACATCGAGATCGCCGCCGACACCATCGAGCGCGTGGTCGAGACCGTGGCGGCCCTCGAGCCGACCTTCGGCGGCATCAATCTCGAGGACATCCGCGGACCGGAATGTTTTGAGATCGAGGCGCAGCTGAAGGAGCGCATGAAGATCCCGGTCTTTCATGACGACCAGCACGGCACCGCCATCATCGTCGCCGCCGCCATCACCAATGGTCTCAGGCTGAACGGCAAGAAGCTGTCCGACGTCAAGATCGTCGCGTCGGGGGCAGGCGCCGCCGCGATCGCGACGCTCAACCTTCTGGTGTCGATGGGCGCGCAGCGCAAGAACATCTGGGTCTGCGACATCGACGGTCTCGTGCATGAAGGCCGCAACACCACGATGGATCGCTGGAAGGCGGTCTACGCGCAGAAGACCGACAAGCGCACGCTGGGCGACGTCATCGGCGGCGCCGACATCTTCATCGGGCTGTCGGCACCAGGGGTGCTCAAGCCGGAGATGGCCAAGGCGATGGGCGACAAGCCCCTGATCATGGCGCTCGCCAACCCGACCCCGGAGATCATGCCGGAGGAGGCGCGGAAGGTGCGCCCCGACGCCATGATCTGCACCGGCCGCTCCGACTATCCGAACCAGGTCAACAACGTCCTGTGCTTTCCGTTCATCTTCCGCGGCGCGCTCGACGTTGGCGCCAGCGCCATCAACGAGGAGATGAAGCACGCTGCCGTCGAGGCCATCGCGCAGCTCGCGCGCGAGGCGCCGTCGGATGCGGTCGCGCAAGGCTTTGACACCGGCGAAACGCAGGGCTTCGGCCCGGGCTCGCTGATCCCGAGCCCCTTTGATCCCAGGTTGATTCTGCGCATCGCGCCCGCCGTCGCCAAGGCGGCGATGGAGTCGGGCGTCGCGACGCGCCCCATCACCAACTTTGACGAATACACCGCGCTGCTCGAGCGCTTCGCCTTCCGCTCCGGCCTCGTCATGAAGCCGATGTTCGCCAAGGCCAAGACCCAGCCGGTGCGCGTGATCTACGCCGAAGGCGAGGACGAGCGCGTGCTGCGTGCCACGCAAGTGGTGCTGGAGGAGAAGCTGGCGACGCCGATCCTGGTCGGGCGTCCGTCGGTCGTCGAGGCGCGCATCAAGCGCTTCGGCCTGTCGATCAAGGCAGGCAAGGATTTCGACCTCGTCAATCCCGAGGACGATCCGCGCTATCGCTCCTATGTGCAGTCCTATGTCGAGGTTGCCGGCCGCCGCGGCGTGACGCCGGATGCGGCGCGTACGGTGGTGCGCACCAACAACACGGTGATCGCCGCGCTCGCGGTCATGCGCGGGGAGGCGGATGCCATGCTCTGCGGCGTCGAAGGCCGCTACATGCACCACCTCCGCCATGTCCGCGAGATCATCGGCTTCTCCGCGGGGATCATCGACTATGCGGCGCTGGCGCTGCTGATCACCAGCAAGGGCGCCTTCTTCATCGCCGACACGCAGGTTCGGCCCAATCCGAGCGCCGAGGAGCTCGCCGAGATCGCCTCGCTGGCGGCGGTCCACGTCCAGCGCTTCAACATCAAGCCTAAGATCGCCTTCGTCTCGCACTCGGATTTCGGCAGCTACGACACCGAGTCCTCGCGCAAGATGCGCCGGGCGACCCAGCTGTTGAAGGAGAAGCATCCGGAGATCGAGGCCGACGGCGAGATGCAGGGCGACACGGCACTTTCAGCTGCTGCGCGGAAA
Source organism: Bradyrhizobium sp. MI1.7 (assembly GCF_055811795.1). Taxonomy (NCBI): domain Bacteria; kingdom Pseudomonadati; phylum Pseudomonadota; class Alphaproteobacteria; order Hyphomicrobiales; family Nitrobacteraceae; genus Bradyrhizobium; species Bradyrhizobium sp. MI1.7. The sequence continues at coordinate 2,664 of NZ_JBVVPO010000001.1, read as the reverse complement.
ATGGTGCTGCCGCACTCGAAGCTGGAGGGCGAGGCCAACATCATGATCATGCCGAGCCTCGACACCGCCAACGTCGCCTATCAGATGATCAAGTCGTTGGCGGATGCGCTCCCCGTCGGCCCGATCCTGATCGGCCCGGCACGCCCCGCCCATATCCTCACGCCGTCGGTGACGGCGCGAGGCATCCTCAACATGACGGCCGTTGCGGTCGTGGAAGCGCAGGAGCGCGCTGCACGGCAGCAGCCGACGTTGTTTACGTAAGATGCCGTCTTACCCTCTCCCCCTGTGGGAGAGGGTGGATCGCGGCGTTAGCGGCGAGACGGGTGAGGAGTCTCTATCCACGAGTCCCACCGCTATTGAGCTCGCGGATAGATACCCCTCATCCGGCGCCATAGCCGAAGCTTCGCTTCGGCGTTCTTAAGAACGGCGGCCGCAGGCCGCCTATGCCACTTTCTCCCACAGGGGGAGAAGCTGCACCGCCCGTGCCGCCAACTTTGAATTGCTCGCAGTTCGCCATTTCCCCGTTTGTAAACCGGCGCACGACTCTTCATAATCGCCCGGTACTCTCGTGAAGATGCCTTTTTCAAAAAGCCTGAGCCAAGAGGCCGATCATGCCAGCGTTCGTGACTTTCGGGCGAATCCTGTTCGCCGTGCTGTTCATCTACACGGGCGCGACCAAGTTCTTTCCCCTCCAGGCGACGGCCGATTTCATCGCCACCAAGGTGGTGGTGCCTGAGGTCATCGAGTCCTACACCAAGCAGATCGAGACGGCGACCGCCATGACCACGCCGCAACTGCTGGCGATCGCGGCCGGCGGGCTTGAGATCATTGCAGGCCTGATGATTGCGCTGAACTTCGGCGCGCGCTTTTTCGCATTGCTCATGATCATCTACATCGCGGTTTCGACCGTCCTGTTCTCCGATTTCTGGAATCAGGCCGCGCCCGACAACGCCAGGATGGTGGTCGATGCGCTGAAGAATCTCTCGATCATCGGCGCGCTGTTCATGATCATGGGCTACGGCCGCGCTACGCGCTCAGCCGAGACGGCCTACGGCGACGTGTAAAGCGAGTTGATGGCTCGTCCGACAGCATCTCCGCCCGCGCCGAATATCGCGTCACCCATCTCGGGGCGCGAGACGATCTGGCGTCTGATTTCATGACCAGCCTGAGCGCGGGCGGCACGGTGCACACGCTGCGCGGCGTGCTGGCCTATCACCTTCCGACGCCGTAGCGCAGATCGCCTGCGCTAGACTCGACGCCACGGCGTCACCGTGACGTCATGCGCCGCGTCGAGCAGATACGGCGCCCCCGGCTTCATCCCGTGTGACGCCAGCACCTCATGCGGCGTCCGCTCCGGCACGCCGACAAAGCAGCCTTCGCCGCCGGGCAACCGCACATGCGGTGCTTCCGACAGCCAGAACGTGTCGTAGCGGTCCATGAACATGTCGAACACGACGGGGCCGCCGATGATTGCGACCGTGCCGGAGGCGACATCGGCGAAAGCGCAGGCCTCCTCGAAGCTCGCATGCTCGGGATTCCACAGCGTCGCGTTCGGCATCTCCGGGTCGACGGTGAGTGCCTTGATCTTGCGGGTGAGGATCAGCCGCTTGCGCTTCGGCGAATTCGGCTGCTGCTCGTGCGAGTGTCCGCCGTGCACGACGACCGCGGCTCGATCGAGCGCTTGCTCGAAAAAGCGCTTGTCGCCTTCGAACACCAACGTTGAGGGCATGATGTGCGACGGATCGGCAAGCATGCCGTCCGCCGATATGATGACGTAACCTTCAAACCGGAAAGACAATTGCGGTCTATTCCGAGACCGTCGTCACGACGGAATTGACCGGGCGCGTGCTCACCGTCGGCAGCTTGACGTCCTTGAGCAGCTCCTGGTCGTATTCCGGCAGCGTCGAGGCCGGGAACTTGGCGCGCATCGCCACGACCTTGTAGCCGCCGGCTTTCAGCCGCTTCAGCAACTCGGGCAGGGCTTCGGCGGTGTGCTTCTGGAAATCGTGCATCAGGATGATGCCCTTGCCCTTGGTGTCGAGCTTCTTCATGACGGTCTCGATCACCTTCTCGGGCTTCGAGGCCTTGAAGTCGAAGGAGTCGATGTCGCAGGAGAAGATCGCGACGTTGCGGTTGCCGAGATAGGTGACCATCTCCGGCGGGTGCTGGAGCGCCGGGAAGCGGAAGAACGGCGAGGGCGAGATGCCGCCGAGCGCCCACTTCACTGCGGAGAATCCCTTCTCGATCTCTTCCTTGCGCTGCGCTTCCGTGAGCTTCTTGTTGTTGAGGTTGGCGTGCGACCAGGTGTGGGCGCCGACGGTGTGGCCGGCCGCATAGACCTGCTTCAAGATCTCCGGCTCATAGGTCGCGTGCTTGCCGATCGAGAAGAAGATGCCGGTGGTGCATTCGTCGGCGAGAGCCTTCAACACGGCGGGCGTGTTCTTCGGCCAGGGGCCGTCGTCGAAGGTCAGCACGACCTCCTTGTCGCGCAGGAAGTCGAGCTCCTTGAAATGCTCGAAGCCGAAGCCCGGACCACCCGTGGTGTCGATCTCAACCGTGCGGGCGACGCCGAGCGCGCCGGGCGTGTTGCAGGCCGCGCGGGCGGGCTGGGGCGCCTGTTTGGGCGGAACAACGGGATCAATCTCGAGGACAACACCATGCGTG